>JAGWBG010000070.1 GCA_021296015.1 Dehalococcoidia bacterium
CTGCATCCCAAGCCGGCCCCCGTCACCCATCAGACTTCACACGGGGAACGCCTTCTCAAGAAGCTCGGCCACGTATGCCACGGTCACTACTTCCGCGTCTACCTTCCCATCTGAGATGCCCTCTCCCGGGGTTCCCTCGTCGGCACGGAGGTCGTGGCAGTCCGGTCGTGACCACTTGGATGCCTGCCGGGCGTAGAGGTCCAGGTTCTCTTGGGACATGTGCTTCACCAGTATTGGAAGGTCATCGCCCACTTGAACGGACTCGTAGGTCACTCTCTTGGCCCAAAGGGTGGGCATAGGGTCCCTTTCTCCTGTAGAAACGATTCGTGGCAAGCTACCCGACCTTGTTGTTACAACTTACCACCGTAGGAGCCTTGCTGCAAGGTCACTCAATGGCTGCCTATGTTATAATCGGCTTGGGCATGGAACAAGTGATTGAGGTCAAAAATCTAGTCAAACGATATGGGTCCCTCACGGCGGTAGACAACATCTCTTTCTCAGTGCATCGTAATGAAATCTTCGGCATACTGGGGCCCAATGGTGCTGGTAAGACCACCACTCTTGAGATTATTGAGGGTCTCCAGCACCTCACCTCCGGTAGCGCCTTTGTGTTGGGCATGGATACCCGTCGAGGGATGGCCCAGGTGAAAGAACGTGTAGGGGTACAGCTTCAGGCATCCGCTTACTTCAACCATCTTACCCTCCACGAAATCCTTACCCTGTTCGGAAGCTTCTACCGGAAGGCAATTCCGCCTGACACACTGTTAAGGACCGTAGACCTCACGGACAAGGCAGGGACCACACTCAGGAAGCTTTCCGGTGGACAGAAGCAACGCTTCACCCTGGCAGCCAGCCTGGTTAACGACCCGGAGGTGGTTATCCTGGACGAACCCACTACCGGGCTGGACCCCCAGGCACGTCGCAACCTGTGGGAGTTTATCAGGCATGTCCATTCTGAAGGCAAGACCATCGTGCTCACTACCCATTACATGGAGGAAGCCCAGGCACTTTGTGACAGAGTAGCTATCATGGATGCGGGTAGCATAATGGCCCTCGACACACCCGTCAACCTGCTGTGCAGCCTTGGTTCTCCTTACGTGGTGAAGCTGGTGACCTCCCGGCCCATGTCCTCCAATGAAGCCGAAAGGTTGAAGCCATCCCCCGTTGATTCCCTGATTGTGGATGGCTGTTCTTATTGTCTGAGGGTGAGTGACGCACCCCGAACCCTCGCCCACGTATTGGAATGGGCTAATGCCTGCGACGTAACCCTGGTGCATTTAGAGGTACTGTCTGCCACGCTGGAAGACGTTTTTCTTGAGATTACCGGGAAAGAGCTTAGAGACTAGACAAATGTTGGCATTAGTGATAGCCAACCTTAAAATCATGGTGAGAGACCGTCAAACTCTATTTTGGGCCTTGGTTTTCCCCCTGACGTTTGTGATTATCTTTGGCCTATTTGATTTCGAGCCGTCGAGCACTGTCGACCTGGCTATCATAGACCAGGCTAACAGCGAAGGCTCAAAGGCGCTTAGCAGGAAGCTCTCTGGAACGGAACACCTGAAGGTAGATGCCAGGTATGCAAGCCGAATTGAGGCGCTGGAAGCCCTTCGGGACGGCGACCTGGAGAATCTGCTGATTATTCCGGAGAGTGCCGGAACTCCTTCCAGAGGGTTGGCCTCCTCAGAGGAAAATAGCACGCCTGTATCGCTGCTTCTCTACCAAGGCACAGTCAACGAGACGGGTAATCAGTTGGTCGCAGAGACTATTCGACGGTTAGTGGATGAAGAGAATCTAAGGCTAGCCGGCGGCCCCAAGCTGCTGGAGCTCCGTACTGAGATAGTGGAAGTCCCGAGGGTTGATTACTTCGATCTGGTGCTAATTGGTCTGGTGGGTATGAGCATGATGATGAATTGTGTCATCGTTATTGCCGTAAAGATAAGCCTGTACCGTAGCCAGTCAGTCCTGAAACGACTGCTGGCTACGCCCCTGCGGGTAAGGAATTACTTCGCCTCGGAGATTGCGGCCCATCTCCTGCTCTCCTTGGTCCAGACCGCCGTGGTGATGGGAGTAGGTGTATACGTATTCGGGGCCAGGATTCACGGTAATGTGCTTTGGGTTTTTGTCATTGTGGCCTTTGCCAGCATCATCTTTCTCAACATTGGATTCATCATTTCAGCGTGGGCCAACAGTCCGAGTGCTGCATCGGGAATGGGTAACGCCGTCGCAATGCCAATGCTATTCTTATCCGGCACGTTTTTCCCTACTTCGTCGCTGCCATCCTTCCTGCCGGACCTGGTACAGGCGCTTCCTCTGACGCCCGTTCTGGACGCAATGCGTGGGGTGGCCATAGATGGCCTTGATCTGTGGAACGTAGGGCGGGAGCTGGGAATGTTGGCGGGATGGCTGGTGGTCTCTTCCGTAGCAGCCGTCAAGCTTTTCAGGTTCGGATAGAATAGCCCAATATAACTTCCATTGTTGGCCAAGGTCTTTTAGTTGTCATTCTGAGGAGCGTAGCGACGGAGAACCCAAGACTAGTGCCTGAAGCCGACCTGCCGCTTCAGATTCTTCACTCCTCGGAGTTTATCCTGTTGATGACTTGGTAGGGTTTCGCTGCTTCTTCCGTCGTTGTACAATGATGTAGTACGGTAATCAGCGCAATGCAACACTTGCCAACCTCACCAGGTGTATTCTGTGATTCAGGAGAGGGCAATGGCCAACAAGAATGCCCCAAAGCGAGAGAAGAAGAAGTCCAAGAAGGACGATGGAAAAGCACCGTTCCTGCGCTCCGTTAGCACCGACCCTCCGGTTGGGGTAGTGCAGAAAAGGAAAGCGGCCAAGGAACGCATGGAGTAGACCGCCAGGCCGGAGTGAGTTGAGCTTCAACCTTCATTAAGCACCCATCCGGTGGTCTCAGGATTCTGTCGTGGCTCCGGAAACTTCACTGAACCCATAATACATGTCGCTGTCTAGCACTCGCTTCAGGCCACTGACGGAGATGTTCCTCGGGTTATTGGGCGTGTACCATCGCTCCGTCACCAGATAGTGAAGCTGCTCCAGGCTAACGGGTTCGTTCCCTTCAGAGAGGACGGACCGGAATATTATCTCCTGCATGGGCATGTCGGGCCTTATAAACCCCTCCTGAGTGGAGCAACATTCCGCGATTTCCCTTATATGCTCCTCTTCAGTGGGGCTCTTCACATCGGCTTTCAACCTGTCTTGGCAGGAAGGGCAACGACGTGCCAAGAACATCGTTACCAGAGAACGGTTGAGGTCTCTCCCCCTGGCCGGCTCTATTATGTAGTAGGAGCCCTCCTCAACGCTGGATTCGGTTTCATGCAACTCAACGTCTTCGGGCGTGGTCAAATCTGCACCTCTTCGTTCCAGTTCAGCATTTTAACTTTCACGGTCTGTCCGGCCTCCATCACCGGGACGTCCTCAGGACATATTGCCAGGCCATTAGCTCTGGACATTGAGGTCAGGATATTCGACCCCTGAGGTCCGGTGGGGTTGGCATAGTAGCTGCCGTCTTTTCTCGTTACCTCCACCCTGGCAAAGACCCGGCGCTCATCAAAGTTGTATATAGGCCCCTCCAGGATAGCTTCGATCACAGGCCTTGCCAGATGTGCACGGCCGAGCATCTTGAGTATTGCGGGGCGGGCGAACTCCTCAAGAGCGACCATGGTACTTACCGGGTTGCCCGGTAGCCCCAAATGGGGGATGCGTTTCCCCTCTGGCCCATGAATTACTCCGAAAGCCAGAGGCTTGGCAGGGCGCATACGCACGGACCAGAAGCTGATTTCCCCACGTTTCATCAGTACGTCTTTGACCACGTCGTAGTCACCCCTGGACACGCCTGCCGAGGTTATTAGCAGGTCTGAAGCGGTCCCCAGGG
This sequence comes from Dehalococcoidia bacterium, assembly GCA_021296015.1. Classification (GTDB taxonomy): domain Bacteria; phylum Chloroflexota; class Dehalococcoidia; order Lucifugimonadales; family JAGWBF01; genus JAGWBG01. The sequence continues at coordinate 3,893 of JAGWBG010000070.1, forward strand.
ATAGCTTCTGGTTCATGTCCTCCAGGTTGTCTCTGGCTATGCCCAGCATCTTGGGGATACCGCCGTACTTGATAACCGAGGCGGCTATGCTGTAGCTATTGCTGTCGTAGATTTTGCCCGGCTCTATCGGGTCCCTCGAATGGAGAAGCTCGTCCCCGGTAGCCAGTACGGCCACCACAGGGCGGCGGATAACTCTGACTTGGGACATTCCCAGCGATGCCAGTACCCCTATCTCCGAGGGACGTAGTACAGTGCCCTTTTTCAGAATTACCTCACCCTTTTGCACATCCTCGCCCGCCGGGCGGACATTAGCGCCCCGGGGTAGCTCCTCGCGGATTTCGATTTCACTCAGGCCAAGGCCCTTTCCCTTTCTCTCTACCTCGTCGGTCTCCTCAAAGGGTACGATGGTGTCTGCGCCATTGGGCACGGGAGCGCCGGTCATAATCCTTATTGCGCTCCCCTTTACTACATCCATCGTTGGCATCTGGCCTGCTGCCACCTGGCTTATCACCTGAAGCAGTTTCGGAGAGCTGGGGCTTGCACCAACAATGTCCGATTGGAGTATAGCATAGCCATCCATAGCCGAGTTGTCCAGGGGAGGTAGATAAAAGGGAGAGACCACGTCATCAGCCAGGACCTGTCCAAGGGCATCAAGGGTAGGCTTTTCCTCAACATCCAGGGAGCTGAAATACGCCATAATCCGCTCGTAGGCGTCTTCCACACTGAGCATATCGGCGTGTCTGTGTCCATGCCCATGCCTATGGGATTCTGCCATCTCCAAGTTCCTCCACCGATAACTTTACTGCTCAGAGTGTGTCTTGACAAGCTCTACTATATCTGCTGCGTACCGGCGTGCTTGCCGGGCATCATCTTGCGTAAACGACCTGAAAGGCACCGCCGGTGAGGCCAGCGCGTCGGGATACCTGGTGGGTATGTAGTACCTATCCAGAATTTTGCCCCATTCTACCACCTCCGCAAAAGCGTCGTCTAACCTCCTGCATTCGGAAGCCAACTCCTGAATGGAGTGGAGGAATATATGGCGCTCTCCCTTTCCGTACAGGAATGCTTTGAGCGCCATCTGTGATGTCTGTTCTGCCATGAAGCATACATCAGACCAGAAGCCGGATTCAAGGAGGGATTCCGTGACTTCAAGCTGGTGCTCTGCCTGGTCCAACCAGCGTCGCATCTGCTCATAGGGCCTTCTCATAGATGACCCTCCCATCCTTGAGAGCACTTTGGATGAAAGGGTTCTCCTCCTCTATCATAGCCTCGAATTCCTCGGGCGTATAAACAAATATGTCGACACGGACAGGTAGCGATATGTACGACCCTGCCTCTACCAATCGCTGGACGAAACTTTTATCCGTCCCTTTGATAACAATCACATCAATGTCGCTATAGTCATCGGTATCACCACGCGCTGTGGAGCCAAAGAGGATAACCCTCTCGGGTCCATAAGGAAGCAGGTCTTGTACTATCTGCTCAACCTGCGATAGCTTAGGCACGTGTGTGCTCCCATACCTGCGCTTCTAACTCCTGAGTTCGGCCCCGAATTCCTTTTCGAGGGATCTAACGACGGACTGAAACGCTCGATTCACTTCTTCAGCCGTCAGGGTCCTGTCCAGGGACTGGAAGTAGATGTGATAAGCCAGGGAGCGTTTTCCATCTGGGATCTATTCCCCTTCAAACACATCGAAGAGCTGGGCTTTGACCACGAGACGCTGTCTTGTGATGGTCTCCTGGATTCTGGCGGCAGGCACGCCCGAGTCAACTACGATGGACAAGTCTCTCGTGGCACTGGGGTAGCGGCTGATTGGCCTGTAGTGACTCTCGGTCTGTGGTAGCGCCTTGAGCAGGCTCGCGACGTCTAGCTCGAAGATTGCCACCGGCCTGCCTTCTACACCGAACCCCTCCACGATGGCCGGGTGTACTTCCCCTAAAATGCCCAGGGGACCTCTCTCAGACGTGACGCGGGCAGACCTGCCCGGATGTAAGGCGTGGTCTTCCACAGGCTCATAGGTGGCCGCAATCCCCAACTCATTGAGCAACTGTTCGATAATTCCCTTGGCGTCATAGTACCCCAACTCGCCCTGGTCGGACAACCATTGGGGGCCATATCGAGGTCCTGACATGACCCCTGCTACTACTTCCTGCTCCTCCGGCAGGTCACCTTTGCGAGGCAGGTAGACACGCCCGGACTCGAAGATAGTCACCGGCCCACTCTCGTGGAGCCAGTTGGCTGCCAGAGTCGAGAGAAGGCTACTGCGGAGTGTGGTACGGAGATACTCTTGATTCACGCTCATCGGGTTCGCCAGCTTTAAAGGCATAACCCCTGTCTCCAGGGCTTTCACCATGTCCAGGTCTTCCAGACTGCTGAGTGGGTAGCTGATGACCTCCTGCAACCCGCAGGCCGCCAGCAGGTCTTTTACCCGTTCCCTCAACTCTTGCATGGGCCGGGGTTGGTGAAGAGGTATGGGAGTGGAGAGTGTGGTGGTCGGAAGCTCGTCGTAGCCCACTATGCGGGCTACTTCTTCTATCAGGTCGTCTTCTATCTTAACGTCGCTGCGCCAATAGGGCACGGTTGTGAGTAAGGAGGTCTCGTCCGGCTTCTCGCAGAGGAACCCAAGCGACGTAAGGACCTGATTCGCCCTTCCAATGGGAATGTCTACACCCAGGACCTTCCGCAAGCGGGCCATGGTCAGAGTGACGGTGGGAGCCTTGTAATCGGCTCTGCCCGGGAAAACGTCCAGTATGCCCGTAGCTACAGTCCCTCCCGCTATCTCGTGTATGTGCCGGGTGGCCCGGCGCAACGCTATGGGGGGTAGCTCAAGTCGGAGATTCTTCTCGAAGCGTGTGGATGCCTCGGTGAGAATCCGCAAGCTTTGGGCGGTGCGTCGGTTGTTGACGGGGTCGAAATTGGCCGATTCCAAGAAGACGGTGGTAGTACCTTCAGTTATCTCGCTATGAGAACCGCCCATGACACCGCCCAGGCCGACGGCATCTTGGGAGTCGGCAATGACCACCATGGACGGTGTGAGTTTGCGCTCCACGCCATCCAGAGAAACTATGGGTTCTTCCGCTCTCGCTCGACGTACTATTACTTTGCCGTCCTTGATAGTCTGAAAGTTGAAGGCGTGGAGGGGCTGGATGTATTCCAGCATGACGTA
>JAGWBG010000071.1 GCA_021296015.1 Dehalococcoidia bacterium
GTGTATATCCTGCCGTCGGGAGATATATCCCAGCTTCTGGCAATGTCCGGCACAATGTTCAGTTCCGAGTCTATGGTTACGAGGCCGCCGAACACCTCCACGATGTAGGTGGCGGAAGTGGCATCGGTGGTCAGATGTGGGTCCAGTGTAGGTGGGTCGCCACCCAACCTGACCAGTGTACCTCCGTCAATACTTCCATCGGATTGTACACTCCGTCCGTCCGAACTCCGTGTCGGGGTTGGTTCGGTAAGTGCTGTCGTAGCTTCTACTTCTGGCCGGGCCGTAGCCGTGGCCGGGGCGTCAGAGCTGTCTCTTCGGCTGCTGCAAGCCACCAGGACCAGCAGGGACAGGGACGCAATAATCAGGAGAATCACTTTCCAGGGCATGTCTTTCCTCCTCCTGAGGTTGTTGATGCCTTATATATCATATATATATTGTAGATACATCGTTCCCCAGAATCAACGCCGCTAATTTGATGAGAGAAGTGCTAAACTACACATTGCATCACAGCTTCACAGTCCGCATCCCTCCTGTCATTCCGGCCTTAAGCCGGAATCCATACCTCCGGCTTCTTCGGCCACGGCGGACCACTTTCGCGGGAGAGACGCAACTGGACAAATTGAGTTTTGCACTCGCCTCTTAGATGGTATTCATTACTTGTGCTTGCATAGCCGCAAATCGGAGTTGGTCAGGGAGCAGAGAGGGCACGCGGTCCGAGGTAGGGACCTGCTGGGTCATATCCCCGGACCAAATGTGGACTCAGACAGGGACAAGGCAGCGGGCTGATCCGCCTGAGACGGACCGGACAGACGCCTATCGGCAACGGGCGCCCCAGCACCCCGCCTAACTTCCCCAGGGGGCGCGTCTTCCCGCCCGCCAAAGACGAACCTCCCGAAAAGCGGGCGGATATGCGTCGTCTCGGGAGTATCAACCTCTGAAAAGGTCTTTAACCTTGTCTAGGAAGGACTTGGAGTTGATGTTCGAGAGGAACTTATTCCACTCCACCTCTGCGCTAGCCGACCTCTTCAAGTCCTTGCCCCTCTGCTCCATAATCTCCAAGACTCGCCTCTCTTCACCCTTGTCGAGCCAGAAACCATGCTCCTCTTCGCAGAAGTCCAACTCCAGGTTATAGTGCCTGTACCTGAACCAGTGCATGTGTTTGCCACAGGTCGGGCACAAAAGGTCGCCACTATTGGAGGTGAACCTCATCGTCCCCTTGACCAGTCCTTCATCGAAGACCTTGTCCTCCAACTCACCAAGCTCCGGATGGTCCAACCACATGCCCTCACAACCGGAACATTTGTCGACCTCTACACCCCTATACTTCTCCAGCTTCAAAGCAATGTTACATCTGGGGCACTTCATTCTTACTCCTCCTCTGAGATTAGATGTCAGAAGGGATATGTGAGATGTATCAACCCTCGCCAAACTTCCAAAGGGACATGGCCGTCTTTCCAAATATCCATTCCTTGTCGGCCTCACTTCTGAAGGAGACGTGCTGCATAGGGAACCTGAGCGCGTTCCTGTACCCTTCTCTACTGGCAACAGGCGGGAAGTCGCTTCCCCACATCAACCTGCTGGGACCAAAGGCGTCAATTGCCATTTCTATCAACGGGGGAATGCTCTCAAAGGGAAAGGGCTGCCGGAAGGGCATCGGCCGGGGGCATATCTCCCCAAGGCCGGGTATCTTCATGAATGTATTTCCGTACTGGGACAGCCCCAGCACTTTCCTGTAGGTGTTATGGGGAGGAGACGTATCCCCGCCACCACCGCCAAGATGCTCAATAATTATATTGAGATTTGGAAACTCCTTCACGACGGCCTCAAACTCGGACGAAGCGAACTCCTCCAGTGAGCCAAGGGAACTGACAGGCACACCCAACTCGGCCGCCTTACGCCAGATAGCAAGGGGGTCACTGCCCGGAGAGCGTACCGACGGACTCAGGCGGACCCCTTCAGCACCTTCTTTCACCCACTTCTCCAGGGATTCAGGGGCATCAGATCTATCGGTATCCACGATAGCTACTACTGAGAACCTGCCTGGGAACCGTCGCATACATTCTATGACATAGGAGTTGTCATACATACCCCTGATTTGAATCAGCACCGCCTTCTCGACGTCATTGCGGGCCATCTGGTCAAGCAGAATCTCCACAGGCTCGAACCAGTAAGGTAAGGCGTGGCAATGCGTGTCAACAATAACCATCCGTAAACTCCTCTCTTTCGCGAGCCTGAAACGCTTCCGGGGGCATGGTAAACCCTGGCCTGGCGCCAGAGCAGGGTTTACCTCACCGGGCTGCCCACAGTCAGGTCCCCATAATACGCAGTGTAGCCCCGGCAGGACTGATGGTCAATCCCCGTGCCACATCCTGCCTCGCTTGCCAGTACCTCACCGGCCAAATTCCGTCGGAACACCAAAAGGGTAGTGACTCTCCGGGCTTTGTGGTCTATAATATGGCGGTGATGCGGATACTTGTAATAATAATCGGAGCTATGCTATTGGCAGCAGCCTGCGGCGGCACCGACCCTACTCCCACCACAATCCCAACTCCATCCCCAACGGCGGTATCAGTGCAGGAAGGAGAGACCGAAATCAAACAATATTCACAACCCCCAGCCATGACCATTGACACAAACAAACGATATGTTGCTACGTTCAACACCAACCAGGGAAGCATCGTCATTGAGCTATTGCCCAACGATGCGCCCAAGACGGTCAATAACTTCGTCTTTCTGGCCAGAGAGGGCTACTACGACGGGGTGATTTTCCATCGAGTGATAGAGGACTTCATGATTCAGGGCGGGGACCCGACAGGCACGGGATCCGGAGGCCCCGGCTACAGCTTTGAGGACGAGTTCGTTCCCTCCCTCGTATTTGACCGCCCGGGTATTCTGGCTATGGCCAACGCAGGGCCAAACACTAACGGCAGCCAGTTCTTCATTACTACGGTCCCTACACCCCACCTGAACCAGCGTCACACCATATTTGGCACGGTATTGGAAGGGCAGGACGTAGCGGTGGCCATCTCCAAAGTCCCTGCTAATCGGCAGGACAAGCCGTTGGACGACGTGATTATCCAGGGCATTGAAATAGAGGAGACCTCACCGGGAAGCTAGGCCCTGTTGCAGCGTAGGTCCGCCTGAGGCGGACGGAAGAAACGCGTCCACTCATCAGGGTGGAACAGACAGCGCTTTGGGAGGACGAAGGATGGTAACAGTGAATCCCAAAGGCTCTCAGGAGGAACTCTCCAGAGAGCTTATAGCCAGAGCAGCCGAAATTCTGGGCCAGGAAAGGGCTGAGGCTATCCGAGCAACACTATCAGACGCAGCAGCGAATTTATTGCTGGTATCTCAAAACCTTCCCCACAGGGAAGAAGAACCGGCCTTTTTCTTATAGGAGCTATTATGGCAGAGCTTTTTGACTTGACGCTGACACAAGCCGCCGAGGCGATTCGAAGAAGGGAGATTTCTGCCGTGGCGCTGGCCCAGTCTCTTCTGGGCCGTATTGAAAAGCTGGAACCTACCCTCAAGGCATGGGTAACAATTGACCGGGAAGATGTACTAAGCGCCGCTCAACAGAGGGACGAGGAGGTTGAAACGGGCAGGCGCCTCGGCCCCCTGCATGGGATACCAATAGGGCTTAAAGACATCTTCTATACCGCCGGGATGAAGACTACGGCGTGCTCGAAAATATACGCCGATTTTGTGCCCACCTACGATGCGACCTCCGTGACCCGTCTAAAACAGGCCGGCGCAATTGTACTGGGGATAGCCGTCACCACGGAATTCGCCACCGCCGACCCTTCTCCAACCGTGAACCCCTGGAACCCGGCCCATACCCCGGGCGGCTCAAGCAGCGGCTCTGCGGTAGCAGTGGCAGCCCGCATGTGCCACGGCGCTCTGGGCTCCCAGACGGGCGGGTCCACCTGCAGACCCGCCGCCTACAACGGGGCCGTGGGTCTCAAGGCAACTTACGGAAGAATCAGCCGCTACGGGGTGGTCCCCGTTAGTTGGTCGCTGGACACGGTGGGAATCATAACTCGCACGGTGCTGGATGCAGCCACTATGCTGGGCGCTATGGCCGGACATGACCCCAACGACCCCAGCTCATCCAACGAGCGCGTGCCCAACTACCGAGCGGCCATTAGTGGCATAGCAAGCCCTCCGAAAATCGGTCTCATAAGGGACTTCTTCTTGGAGCGTTGCGACGATGAGGTGAGGAAGAATACGGAGGACGTGGCCCAGCGTCTCAGCAAGGCCGGTGCCATCGTAGAGGAAGTGAGCCTACCTGAGAGCTTCGCCACCTGCTACGCATCACACCGGATAGTAATGCAGGTGGAATGTGCGGCCTTTCACCAGGAGTTCTTCCAGGAGCGCGCTGACGACTATGGCCCAAGGCTCCGCAGCACGATTGAGTCCGGGATGCTGATACCCGGAGTCCAGTATATGCAGTCCCAGAGAATGCGCCGCCACTTCCGGCAGGAGATGTCAGCTATGGCGAGCAGGGTGGACGCCCTGCTCACTCCCACAACCCCCGCGCCTGCGCCCAGAGACCTGAACACCACAGGGGACCCCGTATTTCAGGCCCCCTGGACCTCCTCCGGTCTGCCGACAATCACCATACCGTCAGGGCTGAGCCAGTCTGGCCTACCTCTCGGAGTACAACTGGAAGGGGCACCATTCAGGGAGGACAAACTGCTGGCAACGGCCCGATGGTGTGAGGTTGTATTGGGTATGGACATGGTCCCACCGGGCGCCAACGGCAAATGATTGCCTCTATCATTCCGCGTCAAGCCTTTATGCTCACTCCGCCATCAACCGCCCAGGTCTGACCGGTAACGTAGTCCGCCGCCGGAGAGGCCAGAAAGACCGCAAGATAACCGACCTCTTTCAGTTGCCCCAAGCGGCCCAAGGGCACGTTCCGGGCCGCGCTCTGCTCGCGATCCCGGTATTCGTGAAAGGACATCTGGTCCGGGTCGGGAAAGGAACCGGGGGCTATGGCATTCACCCGCACCCCATAAGGAGCCCATTCCTGGGCCAGGCTCTCGGTAAAGCGCATTAACCCCGCCTTGGCCGCATCATAAGCCGACCGATTAGCTGCACTCCGAAAGGAGGCCACGCCGGAGATGTTGATAACGGAACCCTCGCGTCGCCGAAGGAAGTGGGGTCCAAAAGCCCTGCACCCCTGAAAAGCCCCGGTGAGGTTAATATCAACCAGAGTATGCCACTCTTCCTCGGTCATTCCCTGAGGTCCACCGTCAGGCAGGGTAGCTACAGGCTTGTTGACGGAATCTCCCACACAGTTCACAAGAACGTCCAACTGGCCGAACTCCCGAAGAACGTCATCGGCCAGACGGTCCATATCACCACTCTTGGTAGCATCACCCGAGAAGGCCAGACCCTGCCGCCCCAACTTTCTGACCTCTTCCGCCACTTCTTCCGCTCCCACGGACGTCAACCCCGTCACTGCTACGTCAGCGCCTGCCTCGGCAAATGCCAGAGCAATTCCTTTACCGATTCCCCTTCCCGCACCCACACATAACACTTTCTTCCTCTGAACGCTGAACTCCGGAAGGCTCATATCGTCTACTCCTTTAGCTGCAGGTCTCTGAAGTCCGCCTAAGGCGGATACATACTCTCCCACGTCCGTGATTTGCAGTGTAGTCCAAGCCCTAGATTCCGTCAATCTCAGTATGCTGCGCCGGGTAAGCCAGAGTGAACGGGTCACAAGCCCTCGTGTATTCACATGGTTTCTGGTAGGATATGAACAGAGCACAAGGCAAACGACCTCTGGATGGACGATCCGCATACCGCCGAATGATGGAGGAGTGACGATGGCAGAGCGCAGCCTAGAGGAGAGAGAGCTATTGGAGAAGGCAGCAAGCTATCTGCCAGGGGCCTATACGGGCAACATGCTGGTTGACCAAGAGTATCGCTTCATCCTGAAAGAAGGAAAAGGCTCCAGGGTGTGGGACGCCAGCGGCAAGGAGTATATAGATTATCTGCTGGGTTCAGGGCCAATGGTCCTCGGGCACGCTCACCCAGCAGTGACGGCTGCCGTGGTGGAGGCCGTGGGAAAAGGGAGCACCTTTTTCACCACGTCTGAAAATGCTGTGCTTCTGGCCGAGGAGGTTGTGAAGGCCGTACCTTGCGCCGACAAGGTGCGGTTCACCACCAGCGGCACCGATGCCTGCTTTCAGTGCCTTCGCATAGCACGGAGCTTCCGCAAGCGGGAAAAGATACTGAAATTCGAGGGCGCCTTTCACGGCACAAGCGACTACGCCGTGATGAGTGTGACGCCATCACCCAACGCTCTGAGAGATTTCCCTGAGCCGGTCCCCAATTCCAGCGGTGTGCCCCAGGCAGTCCAGGAGACCGTACTAATGGCACCTTACAACGACGCCGAGACCGCCACGGCGATGATTGAGCAGCACCACGACGAGCTTGCGGCGGTAATAGTAGAGCCAATGCAACGAATTCTGGCACCAAAGCCCGGCTTCCTTCAGGCACTACGGGAGGCCACGGCCCATCATCAGATTCCCCTCATCTTCGACGAGGTGGTCACCGGATTCAGATTCGCCTATGGTGGAGCACAGGAATATTATGGGGTGACTCCTGACATGGCGGCTATGGGCAAGATTGTGGGCGGCGGTTTCCCCCTCGCCGTTATAGTTGGCAGGGAAGAGCTTATGTCCTTATTCGACCAGACAGCTGCCGGCGCCGATAGATTCGTTCCCCAAATTGGCACGCTCAACGGCAACCCGGTCGCCTGCGCTGCCGGGCTGGCTACACTGACAGAGCTACGAAAAGCAGGGGCCTACGAGAAGCTCCACGCCAACGGACAACAACTCAGAGACGCACTGGAGCGGCTCTTTCGTGAGGCGGAAATACCCATTCAGGTCTCCGGCGAGAACCCCATATTCGGCTTCTATTTCACCGACCAGCCCGTGACGGATTATCGCTCTACCCTGAGAGGGGACACGGCAATGATGGCGCAGTTCAACTCCTTAGTCCTAGTGCAGGGCTTACTGAAGAGTTGGCCAGATAAATTCTACG
>JAGWBG010000072.1 GCA_021296015.1 Dehalococcoidia bacterium
TCTAGGCTGCCCCGGCCCGCCATCCCCTTTACCTGTTCAAGAGTGGGGTGATTCATTTTGTTACCTCTCCTTATCTGAGCGCCTTATCAATTCCAAAAACAAAATGCCCCGTCCGCAAGGGACGGGGCTTCCGTGGTGCCACCCTTATTGCCCCTGTAGCCTCTCTCAAGGGCACGGCTACTGGGAAATCTCCATCGGCGGGGAAGGACCTGCCCTGTCCTTCCGTGCCGTGGACCGGTAACGCGGTCCAGGCGGCTCGGCCTACTCTACATAACGGTCCTGCTTATGCTTTCGGCCTGCGGCTCCGAGGCCCATTCAGCTCCTGCGCTGGCACCGGCTCTCACCTCACCCGGCTCTCTGAGCCTCGCTTGGGAGCGTACTAGCCCTCTTCACAGCCATTATTCATTTAAGCTTGGCTGAAGTATAGCCTCAGCCGACATGGGTGTCAAGGAAGTCGTGGTACCAAATCTACCCCCCGGCGGGGCCACCGCCCAGACCCGGTTCCGTCATCTTCTCCGGGTCCAACAGTTCGTCAAGCTGCTCATCGGTCAGGTCGGTCATTCTTTTGGCCGTTTCCCTTATCGTGCTGCCGGTAGCGGCGGCCTCCTTGGCTATCTCGGCGGCCCTGTCGTAACCGATGGCCGGGGACAACGCAGTCCCCAGCATGAGACCCTTCTCCACCATGGCCGGGCCGGTTTCAGTGGGTTTGAGGCCCTTCACGCATTGCTCGGCGAAGTTATCGGCGGAGGAGGCCAACAGGGATATGGACTGGAGCAGGTTGTAGGCAGCCACGGGCATCATGGTGTTAAGCTCGAAGTACCCTCCCTGGCCCGCCAGGGCCACCGTGGCGTCGTTCCCTACCACCTGGGCTACTACCTGGACTACCGACTCGGCAATCACCGGATTAATCTTGCCGGGCATAATGGAGCTTCCGGGCTGTACCTCCGGCAAGACCAGCTCTCCAAGCCCTGCCCTGGGGCCGCAGCCCATCCACCGGATGTCATTGGCGATTTTATGAAGGCTTACGGCCACCGTGCGCATCACACCACTGGCCTCCACCGCTGCATCCAGGGTGCTCTGGGCCTGGAAGTGGTTATCCGTCTCCCGGACCTGGACTCCCGTTATCTCCGAGAGTATCCGGCAGACCCGTCCGGAGAACTCCGGGTGGGTGTTGACGCCTGTGCCGACGGCGGTGCCTCCCAGGGCTACCTGGGATAGCTCTTCCTGGGCGTGGCGCAGGCGCCCCAGACCGTATTCCACCTGCCCGGCAAAGCCCTTGAACTCCTGCCCCAGGCGAACGGGCGTGGCATCCTGGATATGGGTACGGCCCGTCTTGATGATGGGCCAGAACTCATCGCTTTTCTTCTCCAGAGCGGTGCGCAGCTTCTCGAGGGCAGGATTCAAACTCTCGTTTATCTCGGTGAGGGCGGAGAGGTGTATGGCGCTGGGGATAACGTCGTTTGAGGACTGGCCCATGTTGACGTGGTCGTTGGGATGCGCCAGTCGGGAGCCCCGTTGCCCGCCCATTATTTCCGTTGCTCGGTTGGCGATGACCTCGTTGGCATTGGTGTTGGAAGAGGTTCCGGAGCCTGTTTGGAATATGTCCACGACGAACTGGTCGTCGAACTTGCCGTCGGCTACCTCCTGGGCGGCCTCCACGATGGCACTGCCGATGTGACCCTCCAGCAGTCCCAGGCTCATGTTGGCCCTGGCAGCCGCCAGCTTGATAAGTGCGAGGGCGCGGATGAAGCTGCGGGGGAAGCGTAGGTCACTAATGGGGAAATTAAGCTCCGCCCTCCGTGTGGATGCGCCGTAGTAGGCGTCTATGGGAACCTCCATAGTGCCCATAGAGTCGCGTTCAGTTCGGACTTTCTGCTGGGTAGCCATGACTATAACCTCCCGGAAAAGATCAGCGTTTTGCAACTGATTTTAAGCCTCAAAGAATGATTTTGACAAACCCTTCCTATAGCCTACCACCCGTGCTCCAGCTTGTCCCTGAGAATGTATACCAGGTCGGCTATAGGGACCCTTATCTGCTGCATGGTATCTCGGTCCCGGATGGTGACTCGTTTGTCTTCCAGGGTCTGGAAATCTACTGTGACGCAGTAGGGGGTGCCAATCTCATCCTGTCTCCTGTAGCGGCGTCCGATGCTTTGGGCGTCGTCGTACTGGGTGGAGAGGTGCTGTCGTACCAGGGTGTGTACCTGTCTGGCCGTGGGAGCCAGCCGCTCGTTGCGACTGAGGGGCAGCACCGCCACCTTTATGGGGACTATGTGCCGGTGAAACCGCAGCACCTCCCGCGTCTCCTCCTTGCGGGATGTAGAATCCGTCTCCTCGTCGTATGCGTCCTGGTGGAAGGCGAGGGCAGCGCGGTCCACACCGCCTGACGGCTCGATGACATAGGGATAATATTGGTCCTTGAGCTCCTCATCGAAGTATTTCAGGTCCTGGCCGCTGGCCTCCCCGTGGTGTTTGAGGTCGTAGTCGGTGCGGTTTGCTATGCCCTCCAGCTCTGCCCAGCCCCAGGGGAAGCGGTACTCGATGTCGTAGCAGTCCTTGGCATAATGGGCCAGCTCATCCTCGCCATGCCTGCGCAGCCGGAGATTCTCTCGCCGGATGCCGTGCTTCACATACCAAGAGAACCGTTCCTCCACCCAGGAGTTGAGCCAGTGCTCGTCGGTGCCGGGCCGGACAAAGTACTCTATTTCCATCTGCTCGAACTCTCTGGTCCGGAAGGTGGAGTTTCCGGGCGTTATCTCATTGCGGAATGACTTGCCAATCTGGGCGATACCGAAGGGGAGCTTGCGGCGGGATGCCACCAGCACGTTGGCAAAGTTGACGAAGATACCCTGAGCTGTCTCAGGGCGGAGGTATACCTGGCTGGCCGTGTCTTCCACTGCTCCCATGAAGGTCTTGAACATCAGGTTGAAGCTGCGAGGCTCGGTGAACGTCCCCTCGTTCCCACATTCGGGACAACGGTCTGGTTCTGGAAGGTCGTCGGTACGGAAGCGCTGGTGACAATGCCTGCACTCCACCAATGGGTCGGAGAAACTCTCCACGTGGCCGCTGGTTACCCACACCTTGGGGTGCATGAGCATAGCGGCGGCCAGCCCCGCCATGTCGTCCCGCCCCTGTACCACCGATCGCCACCAGGCGTCTTTGACGTTGCGCTTTAGCTCCACGCCCAGGGGGCCGTAGTCCCAGGTGGCGTTTAGGCCGCCATATATTTCGCTGCTCTGGAAAAGAAACCCTCTCCGCTTGGACAGAGATAGAATCGTATCCATACTGGGACATTCAAGGTAGTGTATAAACGTCCCTTCTCCTTGGCTTTAACTCAGCAAGGGGGTAATCAATTTCAGAATATCTCATGACCCTGTCAATCTGTCCTTGAGCATCGTATCATTTTCATGGCGGTCATTATATCACGTCCGCCCGGACGTGCCTGCCGGAAACCTGTGAGAATTGCCTTCCCGTTCTTGGTGATATAAAATCCTCTCCGCCCATGATATTGTATTCTGAAGGGCCTCAACGAGGAGATATGGTGGAAGGTCTGCTTGGAGGCGTGCGGGTTCTTGACCTGAGCCAGGATATAGCCGGCTCCTTCTGCGCCAGACTACTGGCTGACTACGGCGCTGAGGTGGTAAAGGTGGAGCCTCCCGGCGGCGCTGCCCTGCGTCGTATGGGTCCCTTCTATAAAGATGACCCACACCCCGAAAAAAGCCTGCTCTTCTTCGTCCTCAACCTCAATAAGCTGGGCGTGACCCTGAATATCGAGAGTGAAGGTGGTAGGAAGATTCTTAAGGAGTTGGCACGGGATGCCGACGTGATAGTGGAGACCTATAAGCCCAGCTACATGTCATCCTTGGACCTGGCTTACGACCAACTGGAAAAGTTAAACCCAGGCCTCGTGCTAACCTCTATAACTCCCTTCGGACAGTACGGCCCATATAGCCGGTACGAGGGGGAGGAGATAGTCAGCTACGCAATGGGGGCCATTATGAGCATCAGCGGCACAAGGGACCGTGCCCCCCTGAAACATGGGGGATTCCAGGCCCAGTATGAGGCAGGTCTGAACGCCGCTGCAGCAACCTCTATGGCCCTATTCCTTCAGGGTATGACGGGCGAGGGCCAGCATCTTGATATATCTACCACCGAGTGTGTCGGCTCCACCATGATTGCCAACCAGACCCTGTACTCATTCACCGGAGCTACACAGACCAGGCGCAGTCCTGAGGGCAGTGCTTTCGGGCATCCCATGCCCTGCGCCGACGGCTGGGTTATAGCCCAGACGGGGGCAGGCGCCGACTGGAATCACATGGCCCGGTTCTTCGACAGACCCCAACTACTGGAACCTCGGTTCGTTGAACAGGCCCGGAGCGCGGAGTACGACCAGGAACTGGATGCAGTCCTGTTGGACGCCATAAAGGACAGGGGAAAGAGGGATCTTTTCCGTACGGCCTCGGAGATGCGAATGCTCTTTGGTCTGGTACAGACCCCGGAGGACCTGGCGCACTGCCCCCAACTCAAGGCCCGGGGGTTCTTCCGGGAAGTAGACCATCCGGTAATGGGTAAGCTGATGGTGCCGGCTGTGCTTTTCAATTCAAGCCAGACGCCTTATCAGCCAGGGCGGCCCGCTCCCCTGCTGGGACAGCACAACCTTGCCACCTACCGTGATCGCATGGGTTATACGGGCGCAGACTTGGTGCAACTGCGACAACTTGACATAATTTAGGAGGCTATCAGGGAGTGTCGGAGATGAAAAGGCTTCCACTGGAAGGCATCCGGGTCCTGGACTCATCTTACATATTTTCCCTTCCCTACACGGGTGCCCTTCTGGCCGATATGGGGGCTGAGGTCATCAAGGTTGAGGGTCCTGGAAGGACGGACCCCACCCGTTTTGGTGGACTGTTCGGCTCCTTCCCAGAAAACGAGGTATCTGGGGACTGGTGGGACCGGTGCTCCACCTACAACCTGCTGAACCGCGGGAAGTTCTCCCTAACCCTGGACCTTACAGACGCCGGGGCCAGGGACCTGTTCCGGGAGATGGTGAGCATCAGCGACGTGGTTATGGAAAACTATACCCCCAGAGTAATGCGCGACTGGGGTCTGGATTACCGGAGTCTCAGGAAAGTCAGGCCCGACATCATAATGGTGTCAAATACGGGCTATGGACATGGCGAAGGCCCCTATTCCGGCTATCCCGCTCAGGCGACCACCCTGGAAGCTACTCACGGTCTCTGCTGGATAACCGGCTACCCGGGAGGACCGCCATCAAGAGCAGGCTCTTCCTATGTTGACTTTCTCTCTACCTGGACCGCCCTGTTCGCTATCGGAGCGGCCCTACGCCACCGGAGTCGGACCGGTCAGGGCCAGTGGATAGACCTGGCTATGTATCAAATAGGTGCTATGGCTATTTCCGAATATATACTGGACTACACAGTCAATGGTCGTCTGGGGCAGAGGATGGGCAATCGGCACACCTTCCGTGCACCTCAGGGCTGCTACAGGTCTGCCGGCGAGGACGAGTGGGTCACCCTGTCCGTAGGCTCCGATGAGCAATGGCAGTCGCTATGCGAACTTATGGGCCAACCTGGACTGATCCAAGACCCCCGGTTCGACGGTGCGCTGTCCCGATTTCAGAACCACGACGAGTTGGACTCCATTCTCAATCAGTGGACGGAAAGATACGACAAGTACCAACTCATGGAGACGCTGCAGTCTGCGGGGATTCCGTCGGGGCCGGTACTCAACAACAAGGATACCCATCTGGACCCCCATCTCAGGGCCAGGGAATTTCTGGAGAACGTCACCTTCCCGGAGGAGCGAGGTATAGGCACCAGGCCCTTTATCGGGAGGCCATATAAGTTCTCGAAGAGTCCCCTTGAGATAAAAGGTCCGGCTCCAGCCCTTGGTCAGCATAACGAGCGCGTTTTGATGGAGCTTCTGGGGGTCAGTGAGGAAAAGTACCTGGTACTGGAGCAGCAGGCTATCACAGGGAATGCTCCCGTTACCGGCGAGCCTGTGTTTCCTGCACCCATCGGCAGGCAGATCGAGGAAGGACGGCTGGGCGGCTGGGACCCCGATTATGCAGAGGTGCTGAAGGACTGCTTGGGTGGGAGGGGTGTTGACAGGTAGAGGCAACCTAACCTCAATTCATGTCTGAGAAATAGGGATACTTTCTCCCAGAATTGCCGGGAGCGCTGGACCGGTAACTGCTGGCGTCAAACCGCTCGTGGCCCGGCCCGGTTGAGACAAATTCGAAGGACGATGCCGACTATCGCGGCGGTGCCCGCCACTAGAATTGCTAGGGAGAGCGCAGGGTCCAGGGGTTCGTTGCTGTCTTTCGGGGGAACAGGAGGCGTGACTGTAGCCTCCGGCAGCGGTGTGGCGGGAGGTGCAGGGGCTGCCGTTGGCGTTGGCTGGGATGCTATCGGGACCGCGGTAGACGCGGTTGTAGCCTCCGGCAGGGGCGTGGTGGGAAGTATGGGGGCCACTGTTGGCGTTGGCTGGGATGCTGTCAGGGCTGCAGTAGGCGCGTGTGAAGCCTCCGGCAGAGGTGTGGCGGGAGGTATGGGGACCACTGTTGGCGTTGGCTGAGATGCTGTTGGGGGCAGCGTTAGCGTGACCGTGGATTCCGGAGTTGTGGACGACTTCGGGATGGTCGTCGGAGTTGGTATAACCCGCGGCTCCGGTTTCTCGGTTGGTGTAGGTGTGGCGGTGGGTGCGGGAGTTCGCAGCGGCGCGACGGCGTAGCCGGTGACGAGTGGGGAGAAACGGGTGGCGTCAGCACAAATCAGCCTGCTACCGTCTGGCTCGGTCTCGGTTCTGGAGTTGGGCAACGCTCTCCAGCCTTCGTCTTGCTCGTAGCGAAGCAGTGCCAACTCCTGGGCTGCTGCCTCGGCCAGTAGCGCATCACTCACTGGCAAACACACCCGAGCCGGATTGGTTAGCCGGGTGATTTCATTGCCCTGCCCATCTCGCATGGTGATGTTCACGCGAGTCTGGCTGCTTGAGACTCGTAAGCCTTTAGGCGAAGGCGATTGT
>JAGWBG010000073.1 GCA_021296015.1 Dehalococcoidia bacterium
AGGCGGGTGTGGAGGTGCACTTCCTCGCCGACGTTGCCCAGGTCTCCAATGGCGGAAGTGGGTACGAAAATCTGGAGGCTCACACTTCCCCCGATTCTCACCTGCACCCAGTCCGGGCCCCTGGCCTCCATGATACCCGTGATTCCAGTTATCAAGAGCGATACCTTTCTCTGCGGTGGAAGCAGGCTCTCAGTTATAGGGTGAAGTACGGGGCACCTTTAGGGATGTATCTCTCTGTTCAGGGCATTCTCCATTTGCTGCTGCCGCAGGTGGCACAGGGCAATGGCCAGAGCGTCGGCGGCATCGGACGGAGAAGGGGTTGACTCCAGGCGCAGGACCATTCTCACCATCTCCTGCACCTGCTGTTTGGTGGCTGCCCCATAGTCCGCTATGGAACGCTTTACCTGGGTTGGCGAGTAGCGGTGTACCGGGACTGCCTGCCCGGCGGCGGCTATGAACACCAATGCCTGGGCCTGGCCTACGGCGAAAGCGGGACCCACGTACTGACTTTCCCCCTTGCCCATGAAGGGTTCCTCAACGGCCACCGCGTCAGGTTGCCATATACTAATCATGTTCAGCACATGGGAGTAAAGCTGGTACAGGCGCTCCTCCAAGGGCATTGACTGGGGCAAGGCGACCACGCCCCAGTCGGCGGCCACGGCGTTAGCGTTTCCGCTGTGCTCCACCAGGCCATAGCCCATCTTGATGGTGCCCGGGTCAATTCCGAGGACGCGCATCACAACACCTTTCGACCCTCTTGGGGCAGGCCCTAACCATCACTTCGGTACTTTTCCAGCACTTCGTCAGGGAAGTCCGCGTTGCTGTATACCTTCTGGACGTCCATCAGGTCTTCCAGATTATCAAGGAGTTTCAAGGTCTGCTCCGCCTCCTTCGCTCCCAGGGACACCGTTGACATGGGCATCATGGAAATCTCCGCAGATGAGGTGTTGACCTCATGATGCTCAAGCTCCTTGCGGACGGCCTCCAGGGTCTCCGGTTGGGTGTAAATCTCCAGATACCCACCATCTACCTTGACGTCATCTGCCAACGCGTCAATGGCCAGGAGGACTATATCTTCGACCCGGTTCTCGTCCACCTCCAGAGTGATGACGCCCCTTGACTCGAAGTTCCACGCCACACAGCCGGCTTCCCCAAGGTTTGCGCCGGCCTTGGTAAAGACGGAGCGTACCTCAGAGGCCGTGCGGTTCCGGTTGGGAGTGAGGGCCTGGAGCATTATGGCCGTACCGCCGGGACCATACCCTTCGTAGATAAGGTTTTCCAGCTGCTCATCGGAGTCCCCTCCACCGGCGGCTCGACTGATAGCCCTATCTATTGTGTCCATGGGCATATTGCTACCCTTGGCCTTATCAACGGCCAGGCGAAGGCGATAGTTAAGGTCGGGGTCGGAGCCGCCTCCCTCTCTGACAGCTATGGCAATATCACGGCTTAGCTTGGTAAAGAGCTGGCCCCGGCGGGCATCCGTTGCACCCTTCTGACGTTTGATGGTTGACCACTTGGAATGCCCTGACATACTTTTCACCTCCCCTTCTGCAGAACAGGAGTACCTCTACTGGGATTTTATCATCCCCGCATTTGCGGGTCAAAGCGCATTTATCTCAGCCCGAAGCCATCTTTAGCTTGACTCGCTACCCGGATAACCCTAGAATGAAGCCAGACCAATCTGCTTTTCAGGTATGGTATGACCGAAAGAGTCATTTCCGCAGAGGCTACCCAGGAAGACGATTCCCTGGACACGTCCTTGCGCCCCAGGCACTTGGCCGACTTTGTCGGCCAGGATAAGGTGAAGGATAATCTGAGCATCGCCATGCAGGCATCCAAGATGCGAGGGGAACCCCTTGACCACGTTGTTGTTTACGGGCCGCCGGGCTTGGGCAAGACCACCTTGGCGCACATCATCGCCCAGGAGATGGGCGTACCCATCAAGGTCACTTCCGGGCCTGCCATTGAGAGGGCGGGAGACATGGCCGCCATCCTGACCAGCGTGGGCCAGGGAGATGTGCTCTTCATAGATGAAATCCACCGCCTCAACCGGGCGGTGGAAGAGGTGCTTTATCCGGCTATGGAGGACTTTTTTCTCTCGTGGGTTGTGGGCAAGGGTCTGGGAGCCAGAAATATAAACCTCCGCGTCAATGCTTTCACCCTCATAGGCGCTACAACGCGGTACGGTATGCTCAGCCCGCCCCTGAGAGACCGCTTTGGCGCGATTTACCGCATGGACTTCTACGACCGGAGCGCTATGGAGCTAATCGTGAACCGGTCGGCCCGCATTCTGGATGTGGAAATAGATGGGCACGGAATCAAGGAGATAGCCAGCCGCTCCAGGGGAACCCCCAGGGTAGCCAACCGGCTCCTCAAGCGTACCAGGGACTATGCTCAAGTCAAGGCCGATGGTAGAATAACAGGAGAGGTCGCCCTGGAGGCCCTTGGCATGATGGAGGTTGACAACCTGGGCTTGGACGAGATTGACCACCGCCTGCTCATGGGAATCATGGACAAGTTCTCGGGTGGCCCGGTGGGGCTGGATACGCTGGCGGCGTCCGTGGGTGAGGATTCCGACACTATTATGGACATATACGAGCCATACCTTCTCCAACTGGGATTTCTGGACAGGACCCCGAGGGGCAGGTTGGCTACTCGCCTGGCTTACGAGCATCTGGGTAGAGAGTACAGGGACAGGGGCGGACCGCCCCAGGGCAAGCTGCTGTGACAAGATGAGGAGGTGTACGCATGATATACGAGTTGCGCCTTTACGAGACCGTGCCTGGTAGGCTCCCCGCCCTCAACGACCGCTTTGCCAAGCACACGGTGGGCTTTTTCAAGAAGTACGGCGTAAGGATGCTGGGGTTCTGGACCGACGATATTGGCAGCACCAACCTTCTCAGCTACATAGTAAGCTTCGAAAGCTCGTCGGAGCGAGAGTCCACGTGGAAGGCCTTTCGAGCGGACCCGGACTGGCTTGAGGTGAGGGCCGAGACGGAAAAGGACGGACCCCTGCTGGCCAGGGTCCGCAATACTATTATGAGACTCACCTCCTACTCACCTGAACCGGTAATCAACTCCAACGTACAGGAGTTGCGCGATTACCAGTCTATGCCCGGCAAGCTGGACGCCCTCAACGCTCGCTTCGCCAATCACACCATCCCCCTGTTTGAGAAGCACGGCATAGAGAATATAGGCTACTGGACCGACGACGTGGGCACCAGCGAGCAGCTTATCTACATGCTTGGCTACCCGAGCCTCGGTGACAGGGAGAAGAGTTGGGCATCATTCCAGGCGGACCCCGAATGGCAGAGGGTGCGGGCTGAGACGGAAAAGGACGGGGTACTGACTGCCAAGGCGGTCAACACCATAATCCGACTCACCCCCTACTCACCCAGGTAACGACGGTAACGACCCTTTGGTAAGCGAGAGCGAGATATGCCCCTGAGTAAAACCGGCACGCCATCCCACTCCGGCGAACAAGGCCCGCCTGCCCGCGCCCTGGCTCAAGTGGTCGGGTTGCTGGAGGCGGACGACCCCTTGTCCGGCCTGAGCGACGGCTTGAAGGAAGTCGTGGACACGGCCATCCAGGGTGGGGAGATTGCCCCCGGCGAGGCATACCGCCTTGCCCGGTCCACCCCGGACGACCTGGCTCCCCTGTGCCGTGCCGCCTCCGTCTTGCGGGACGGGGGCATGGGGCGGGACGTGAGCTTCTCGCCCAAAGTATTCATCCCCCTGACCAGGCTGTGCCGGGATTTCTGCGGGTATTGTACCTTCCGCCAGGCTCCTCACGAGGCCGAGCGTCTTTACATGACTCCCGAGGAGGTGCTGGCGGTAGCCAGGGCGGGGGAACGTCTGGGCTGCACCGAAGTCCTGTTTACCCTCGGAGAGAGACCGGAGCAACGTTACCCGGAGGCCAGAGAGTGGCTTGAGGGGCATGGTTACAGGACCACACTGGAATACCTGCACGATGTCTCCAGGCTTGTGCTCCGGGAGACATCCATGCTGCCCCACGGCAACCCTGGCACCATGAGTCGCCGGGAGATGGAGCAGCACAAGGAAGTCAACGCCTCTATGGGAATGATGATAGAGAGCACCAGCCCCCGACTCTCCGAGGTGGGCGGTCCCCACGAGTTCGCCCCCAGCAAGCGGCCCAGGGCCCGCGTCAAAACGGTGGAGATAGCCGGGGAGTTGAAGATAGCCTTTACCACGGGCATCCTCATCGGCATCGGCGAGACCAGGTTGGAGCGTATAGAGTCCCTTCTGGCAATACGGGAACTGCACCGGCATTACGGCCATGTCCAGGAGGTAATTGTCCAGAATTTCCGGGCCAAGCAAGACACGCCCATGGCCGGACATCTGGACCCGTCCACTGAAGACCTCCTGTGGACGGTAGCCGTATCGCTCCTGATTCTTGGCCCCAATGTCAACCTTCAGGTGCCTCCAAACCTGAGCTACGACGATTATCCCGTCTATCTGTTGGCCGGAATCAATGACTGGGGAGGCATCTCGCCCCTGACCATTGACTACGTGAACCCCGAGGCCCCCTGGCCTCAAATCTCTCAGTTGCGACATCGGACCGAGGAACTGGGCTTCAAGCTCAGACCTCGCCTGCCTCTGTACCCCGAGTATATTATTGAAAACGACGAGTACATCCCTGCATCTCTTGTAGAGCGAATCAAGTCCCTGGCTGATGGGGAAGGATATGTGAAAGGGGGCATCGAACGATATGCCAGTGACACCCCATGATACTAGCGGCAATGGCAGTGCGACGGCCTTGGAGCACATGCTGAAAGGCACTGCGCCCCAAGTCTCCCATATATTAAACAACGCCCTGGAGGGCCGGGACATCTCGGTAGAAGACGCCTTGGTGCTTTTCGATACATCGGGTCTGGAGTTCAATGCCCTGGTGATGACCGCCGATGAGCTTCGGAGACGCCGTGTGGGCGATATAGTCACCTACGTGGTGAACCGCAACATCAACTTCACCAACGTATGTATCAAGCGGTGTGGCTTCTGCGCCTTCAGCCGAGACCACCGGGAGGAGGAAGGCTACTTCCTGCCCCTCAGTGAGATTATACGACGGGCGAGGGAAGCCTGGGAGCTTGGGGCTACTGAGGTATGTGTTCAGGCGGGCCTTCCCCCCCAGATGGAGGGCGATCTCTACATAAGGCTCTGTGAGGCCATAAAAACCGAGCTACCCGACATGCATATCCACGGCTTCTCCCCTGAAGAAGTGCTCTACGGCTCCGTCCGTTCCAAATGCAGCACAAGGGACTACCTGGTGGGGCTGAAGGATGCGGGGGTAGGGAGCTTGCCCGGCACCTCCGCCGAGATCCTTGACCAGGAGATGCGGGACATGATTTCTCCGGGTCGTATCACGGTAGACCAGTGGATAGAGGTAATCACCAATGCCCATGACCTAGGCATACCTACCACCTCCACCATCATGTACGGCCACGTGGAGACCCACGAGCACATAGCCCGCCACCTAGCCTTGCTGCGGGACATACAGAAGGGCACCGGCGGCTTCACAGAGTTCGTGCCCCTCATCTTTGTGGCCTCCGAGGCCCCCATGTACAGCCGGAATCTGGTGGAAGGGGTGCGTGAAGGCCCCACGGGCAACGAGGTGACAAAGGTCCATGCCATCTCACGGCTGATGCTGGACAACTGGATACCAAACCTCCAGGTGTCGTGGGTAAAGGAGAGCCTGCGCTTCGCCCAGACCCTCCTCAACGCCGGCGTCAACGACATGGGCGGTACTCTGATTAACGAGAGCATCTCCACCTCCGCGGGCGCCCAGTTCGGGCAGCTTGTGAGGCCGGGTCAGTTCCGTCAACTCATTCGGGACGCTGGAAGGATACCTGCCGAGCGCCATACCATCTACAATGACCTGCGGGTCTTCGAGGACCCGGACCAAGACCCGGTAGAGCCTCTGGACATGGTGGGGGACAACCCCGAGGAGCAGTTCGGGTCCTACTTCCGCCTCATAAAGATGGACGACTTCCGCTTCAAGCACCCCAAACACGCTGGGCAATCGGAGGAGGGGGAAAACAAGGGGTTCGAGGGCTAGACCAATGGCGTGCATACTTGCCCAACGGAAGGGTAAATGAACATTGCCTTGAGGTACAACTGGACACCAGTTGAGAATGTTCCTGATGTTCCCTATCACTTCCCGCAAGAGGTTTCTCAGCACCTTCGTGATAGCTGGCGTGGGCCAGCTATTTATCGTTGGATAGTTTTCCAGCAAAAACCCGGCAACTTGCAGCAATTTTATGTTGGAGAGACAGACCTGCTTCACAGAAGGATATACCAGTATCTGAACCCCCGCCCGACACAGCTCACAAATCAAAGTCTCAATGCAGGGTTCAAGAAAGAGCTGGAAGATGGACGTAAGGTTATCCTCGAAGCGCTCTGTTTCGAGCCATTTAATCTTGAAGACATTTCCATCTCAATGGCTGATTTAACCGATAAATGGGTACGTCGTTTCTTGGAAAATCTGTTTATCGTGTACTATTCAAAATCAGGCTACACTGTCCTCAATGAGTAAATACAGCTATGCTAGCTTCATCGCCTGTCTGATTCTCCCGTATCAAGCGGGAAAAGAGCGAAGACGCTCATGACTACCCCCATCCTGGCCCTAGCGGGAGGAGTCGGCGGAGCCAAGCTGGCGCTGGGGCTTTGTAGGATTCATCCCCCTGAAAATCTGACCATTGTGGTCAACACAGGCGACGATGAGGTGTTCCACGGCCTCCACGTCTCGCCGGACCTGGATACCATGATGTACGCCCTGGCAGGACTGACCAATACTGAGACGGGATGGGGTGTCGCAGGCGATAGCTTCAACGCCCTGGAGATGCTGGGACGATACGGCGCGCCCACCTGGTTCAACTTGGGTGACAAGGACTTCGCAACCCACGTGCGGCGTACCCAGTTGCTTGACCAGGGCCTGCCCCTCTCGGAAGTAACCGAAACCTAGTGCCGGAGTCTGGTCCTCCGACATAGCATCGTGCCGATGAGTGATGCCAGAGTC
>JAGWBG010000074.1 GCA_021296015.1 Dehalococcoidia bacterium
CACCGCCGTTATAGTGTTCGGCCTTGCCATGCTTACGGTGAGGAACGTTGTAAACGAGTGGCACGTGCTGATTGCCGCTTTCCTCATCGGTGCGGTGCAAGCCCTGGATACCCCGGCCCGTCAAAGCGTCTTCCCGCGTCTGATAGAGCGAGAGGCCCTGTTCAACGCCGTGGCCCTCAACTCCTCGGTGTGGACCGGAACACGCATCTTTGCTCCTGCCCTGGCCGGCGTAATCGTGGGTCTGGCGGATGTATCCATGGGCTTCTTTGTCAGCGCCGCAGGCGTGCTCGTCCTTGGCATTGTTTCATACACACTGAGGCTCTCACCGGTAGAGCGGGCCAGGGGAAGCGTGTTCAATGGGATGATGGAAGGCTATACCTTTATCAGGGGGACCCCAATCTTCTCCATCCTCATTTGTATGACCTTCTTCAACGCCATGTTCGGTATGTCCTACGTCTTTTTGATGCCCGCCTTCGCTGAAGAAGTGTTGGACGTAGGGCCAGGGAAGCTAGGGTTGCTAATAGGGGCTGCCGGACTTGGCGCTCTGACGGGAATCCTAATCTCCGCCTATCTGAGCAGTGCCCGGCATAAAGGGTGGATACTCATTGGAGGCATCACCTTTTTCGGCATCTTCCTCATTCTCTTCGGCATCCTGGCAAACGCCGGGCAATACGGACTCTCGATGGTGGCGTTGTTCCTGGCAGATATGGGTGTGTCAATGTATCTGATGATGGTGATAACTACCCTCCAGTCCCGGGTCCCCGACCAAATCCGCGGAAGGGTAATGGGGTTCTACTCGATTACATGGAGCCTGATACCACTGGGTGGCCTTCAGGCCAGCCAGGTTGGCCATTACACGAGCGCCCCCATTGCCGTGATTATCGGGGGGGCATTGGTAGTCGCTTTTGCCATTGGGATAGCCTTGACTAGCAGACGCGTCCGGACCCTCGGCAGCTCCGACGAGGCAATGTAACTCACCCCAATTAGAAACTCTTTGCCAAGGGTGCTAGAATATAGGGAGAGGGCGTTCCCAATTCGGGACAAAAGCGGGGAAACCGCCTGAAGTCTGTCATAAGTCTCACTGGGATTTTCGAGGAACACCCGGCTAGAATACGGTTTGGAGCCTTATGACCGTAATAGATGATATAAAGGGCCGATTGGACATCCTGGACGTGGTATCCAGGTACGCCAATCTACAGCGTTCGGGCAGGAGCTATAAGGCCAACTGCCCCTTCCATACCGAGAGAACACCCTCGTTCCACGTCTTCCCAGAACGGCAGAGTTGGCGTTGCTTCGGCGCCTGCGCCACCGGTGGCGACCTGTTCTCCTTCCTGATGCGTATAGAGAACCTGGAGTTCGGCGAAGCCCTGAAGGTGCTGGCACAGCAGGCCGGCGTGACACTCCCTGAGAAAAGGGAACGGAAAGACGAGAACGATGCTATTTACAGCATAAACGAGGCCAGCAGGGAGTTCTTCTCCGGTCTGCTGTCATCGGGCGGAAGGGGCGCTGACGCCAGGGCCTATTTACTCGAGCGCGGACTGGAACAGGGGACCATTGAAAGGTTCCAGCTTGGTCTCAGCCCATCCGATGGTGAATCCCTCAGGCGGCATCTGGCATCTAAAGGGTATACCCAGGAGCAGATGGCCCTGGCAGGCGTGGTTACCCAGGGAAGGAATGGTAGCTACCGGGACCTGTTCCGGAGTCGTCTTATGTTTCCCATTTGGGACGCCGAAGGCCGGCTGGCAGGTTTCGGAGGTAGGGCACTGGACGACTCCGGCCCCAAGTATCTCAATTCCCCCAGGAGCCCCGCGTTCGATAAGGGCCGCATACTATATGCCATGCACCTGGCCAAGGACGCCGTACGTGAGAGAGGTATAGTGATTGTAGAGGGCTACATGGACGCCATAGTAGCCCACCAGGGCGGCTTCTCCAACGTTGTTGCATCCATGGGTACTGCCCTCACCCAACATCAGGCATCATTGGTGCGCGGACTGGTTCGCAAGCCCGGCTCATCCGATCCCGGAGACGTTATTCTTGCTCTCGACCCGGACGATGCCGGCAACAAGGCCACCTCGGGCGGCCTTGAGTCCGAGTCATCGTTGAACGCGTTGCAAACGGTGTTCAAGGGACGTGTTGGGCGCACAAATTTCTACGAGCGCCCGGACTCTCCATCCTTCAGAGTGGCCCTGTTGCCTCATGGGAAGGACCCCGATGAGATAATTCTCGAAAGCCCGGAGGAATGGACCCGCTTGGTGGCGAATGCGGTGCCCTTTATGGACTACCTGTTCGCCGTCTATTCGTCAAGTGAGGACCTGAGCACACCCCAGGGTAAGTCCAGGGTTGCCGACAAATTCAAGCTGTTCATAGCCGCAACGCCGGACCCCTTTGAGCAGGACCACTACTTCCAGCGGCTCGCCGCCCTACTTGAGGTAAGCGATGCGACCCTTAGAGCCAGCCTTGGAAGACCAGGCCCGGGGGGACCCTCCAACAGAGACAGGTCAACCGGCCCTAACCGTACCACGAGAAGCCAGCCGGGTCGCGTTGATAGGCAGGACCAGGATACCACCGCAACGCCCTTCGCCCGGATGGACCACGACCCCCTGGAGGAGTATTGCATGGCCCTTATCCTCCGGGACTCGGAGTTTTTACATCCCGACGGTCATGGTAAGAATGGCAGCGGTGAAACGGAGTCGGCCGGCTTCACCGAGGAAGCCGGAGACGCCTATAAACTCCGCCTGGAATATTTCCAGCGAGTAGATAACCGCGATGTATTTACAAATTGGATAAGATGTTCCACACTAGATACGTTAAGAGACTCGTTGGATGAGGAGCTAAAGGAGCATCTGGAGCATCTGCTGACTAAATTTCTTCCCCCATCTGATCGCAAACAGAGAGAGGCAGCTTTCAAAGACTGCGTCCGCCGATTGGAGGAACGCTATCTTCGTGATTTGAAGAGGGAAGAAGGGATGAGGCTTTCTGAGGCTACCGTGGAGGAGGTTGAGGAGCAAGGACAAGAAATATTACAACTCAACGAGAGATTGAAAAAAGTCTATGGAAGATAGGGGGAGAGGTTTCTCCGTCACTCGCGTTTATAATAGAAGGTGAAAAAATGGCGAATCGAAGGCGTGGACGGTCCGGTGATGTCGGTGAATTCCTCGAGAACCCACATGGCAGCGGAGACGAAATAGCGAAAGAGGGTCTTCTGGCCGTAGTTGGGGCGGTTGATGCAAAAAGAGCTAACGACGTTCTCTCCGATGAGCAGACCACCCCCATAGCTCCGGAACCGGCGGTGGAAGGATGGGAGGAACCCGCCCCGGTGGTGTCGCCGGGGACTGAAGTCGCGGCGGAGAAGGCGGCCCCCTCCGATAGCGAGGAGTTGGACTGGGAACCCGAGGTTGACGGCACTGAAGTCCTGGATGACCCGGTCAGGATGTACCTGCGGGAAATCGGGCGGGTGCCCCTCTTGACCTCCAGAGATGAGCGAGTGCTGGCCCGCAAAATGGAGGGTGGCCGCCACCTGGAGAGACTGAAGAAGGAACTGGAAGGCGCCGAGTATAGGCCCCCCAAAGCATGGGAGTGCTGCTACGCCCTGCTGCAACGTCTGAGCCGGTCGTCTTCCCTTGTGGGGTCTCTGGGTGAGAGCCTGGGTTTGCCCCGGTATCTGACCCTTTCCCAGATTGCGGACCATCCCAAGCTCAGGGCTGCGATAGACGCCGAGCTTGACCAGGAGATGATTGCAAGTATAGCCGAAAGCCTGGGCTTGGAACACGGGGAGGTGGAGCAACAGGTCATTCAGCTATCCCTGAATAGCTGGGTTCTCCCTACGGACGTGATAGACGTACTTGAGGACTGTACCCTGGACGAGTTGGGAAGGATGATAAACACTGCCGATTGCTACTTCAGGCTTCAGACCATGGATAATCGTGTGTTCGAGGCGTACCTGAAGCGCATAGACGAGGAAGGGTTGCGTGCCCAGTCACATCTGACGGAAGCCAACCTGCGCCTTGTGGTCAGCGTCGCCAAAAAGTACATAGGCAGAGGCATGGCGCTCCTGGACCTGATACAGGAAGGCAATATCGGCCTTATCAGGGCCGTGGAGAAGTTCGACTATCGAAAGGGCTACAAGTTCAGCACCTACGCCACATGGTGGATACGGCAGGCTATCACCCGGGCCATCGCCGACCAAGCCCGTACCATTCGCATACCAGTGCACATGGTTGAGACCATAAACAAGCTGATGCGCCAGCACCGCCGGTTGCTTCAAGAATACGGTAGAGAGCCTACTGCCGAGGAAATCGGCCTGGCTATGGAGGTGAACCCGGATAGAGTGGAGGAAATCCTCAAGATTTCCCAAGAGCCGGTCTCTCTGGAAACCCCCATCGGGGAAGAGGAGGACAGTCACCTTGGTGATTTCATAGAGGACAGGAGTGCTCCGGCTCCATCCGACGCCGCCTCATTCCAACTACTCAAGGAGCAGATACAGGATGTGCTGGATACCCTCACCGATAGAGAGAGCCGTGTACTCCAGCTTCGCTTTGGATTGGAAGATGGACGCAGTCGTACGCTTGAGGAAGTGGGAAGGGAATTCGGGGTGACGCGGGAGCGGATACGTCAGATTGAGGCCAAGGCGCTGAGGAAATTGAGGCACCCCACCCGCTCGAGGAAGCTCAGAGACTTCCTGGAGTAGACCCCAAATTATTCCCCAAAACACCCCTTCTCTGAGCCTTGTAAAAAATTGACAGGGGGTGATACACTCCCGGCACGTTGGTTTGGGAGGAGGTTTTAGTGGAAGACAGTGGGATTCCCAAGTGCCTTAAGTGTAACACGGGACAGTTGCTTCCCCTTTCCGACTATGGAAGTCAAGGGGCCGCTGTCCATTACAAAGCGTGGGTATGCACCAATCCGGATTGCGGGTTCAACATCAAAATCAGGAACGGTGACATATACCTCAATGAACCCATAAGCAACGGTGCAATGCACTCCCCTAGGATTCGCTGAACTTTCCCGGGTTGCTCCTTCGGGAGCTTCACCCGGCGGACCCCTTGACTGTTGACAGTCCAAGGGGTCCAGGACCCGGGAGGGGTCAGTCTTAAGGTCCCAGGCAAGCTGTACTTGCCATACCCATCGGCCTCATTGTGTGAAGTGTTGAAGTAGCGGCAGAAGTTAACAAACAAGGCGGCACCCGCCTCACGAGGCCTGGCTCCCCTAGTTTATTCCCCAATCCTTAGCAGAGGTAGGTAACATGGAAGCGGGCTATGACTTTCTTCTTCTGCGCTCTCGTATGCAACAGCGGTTCGTCCGCGTTTCAGCAATATTCCTTCTCGGTGGAGGAGCCGCCTATTTCGTCTATTCCCAGAAGGCGGGCTCAGACCTGGACGACCTGAACTACACCGTCGCCCCGGCGGAGGTAGGCGTGCCACCCGTGACCAATCCCGTCTCGTCAGAGTCGGAACAGGCAGCTTTGCAACCCTCTGCCAATACCCCTGACCAGGCCCAAAATCTGCCGATCACGCCCGTCGAGCAGCCGTCGTCGAGCGAGCCGGATGTTGTGGGCCCGCCTGATACGGCCGTCACAATACCGGTCCCCAACGACCCACCCCCGGTTGCCGGCCCACGACCTCAAATATCCACCGAGGCAATAGCAAAGCAGCAACCTTATCTCGAGAATGCCATTGACCCTATCAACTGGGTCAACATCCAGGGATACGAGCCTCTCTCAGCCAGTGAGATAGTTCTTCTCCAGGGGTTTGAGCGATTTGACTCCAGCTTGGCGGCGCCAGTTGGAACCCTTTCCGTCCCGTCGAAAATCATCATACCTTCCATCGGGGTTGACTCTCTGGTGACGGGGCTGAAAATACTTGACGTGGGAAACAGCCGGGCCTACGAAACACCCAAGCACGTGGTGGGCCACATACCCGAGCTTGCGAACCCGGGAGAGATGGGCAGTGCGTGGTTCTTCGGCCATCTGGAAAGCCCGATAGCAGGCGAGGGTAATGTGTTCTACAACCTGCCAGGGGTCCCCAATTTCCTGCGAGAGGGTCGCGCCATATACGCGATTGTCGAGAGTGGCCCAACAGCATACCTCTACCAGATAGTGGAAACTCAAGTGGTGAACCAGAACGATATGACGATGTATGATACCGGGCGTCCCACCATTCACCTGGTGACCTGTGTACCTCGGTTCGTGTACGACCATCGTCTGATTGTCACCGGCGAGCTTGTTGGCATCCGTAGCAGCTAGGGGAGGTAACCTACCCGGGTAAGGAAGTCCAGGACTTCCCTGGAGAACCCTTCAGGGTCCCGGGCAGGGAACTGGCCGAAGGGATTTTCAATTACACGCCCCTCTGCATTGGGGGTCAATTCCACGGACCTCTCGTTCTTGCTTCTCAACAGGTCCCCTTCGGTGACCAGGAACAGGGTCGGGCACTGTAGCTGGGGGAAGATCTTGTCCGCCTCAAACCTGAAAGCTGCCTGGTAGGCCCAGTCATACCGGCTCCCTGTTCTGAGGAACTCGGTCGTAGCCAGATGGAGCAACTCCGCAGGCGAGTCCTTGCCCCAGATGCGCTGGTAGCGGGACCAGAGCCATGACAAGTGGCCTCCGTCAGAGGAGGGTTTGAAAGGCTCCAGATAATTCTGTAGTCTATCCTGGCGCTCGTCATCGTCGAAAAGAGGGCTACCAACTATCACGACGGCCGGCACACGCGCCGGATGGTCCACCGCCATCTGTGCGGCGATCGCTCCGCCCGTATGGTTCCCCACCAGTACAACCTGCTCAAGTCCCAGAGCGTCCAGGAAAAGGGTCATCCGTTGGGCGTAGCCGGCAATGGGAAGAGGCTCCGGCGGCGGCGGCGATGCGCCGTATCCCGGGGTGTCCGGTGCTATGGCACGGACATGCCGCCCCAGGACGGGCAGACTCTCCTCGTACATTCTCCCGGACACCGGGCTTTCGTGGAACAGGACAACCGGGGGGCCGGAGCCTGCCTCACGATAGTGTACTTGGCCCGGCGATGTATCGGCGTATGCGTAACGTATGTTGGGGTCCATCACTCCTCCATTTGTCGTTGCCTACTCAGGATAGATGTCGCCGGAGCAGGCCTTTGAGTAACTCCGACTCAAGACCAACCTCCATGTCATTCTGAACCCGCCACGGGCGAGTGAAGGATCTAAATCGGTTGCCCGGCGCACGGAACCTTACATTCCTTCCGCCTTCGGCGGACTTCGCTCCCCTGTCTGCCGCCGGCAGGTCGGAATGCCGATGAGGGTCGCGAAAGGTCTCCCAGGGCGGGTACATTATAACATCGGGGCAACAGGGTGCGGCATAACATTGGGGAAATACAGTGCGGCTTGATGCTATCGGCCGAGACTGCGCAATGACTCGTGCGAACGTGGTGATGCCCAGGTGAACCGGGTCAAGAGGGGCTGCACAGGCGCTTCTTCGGAGATATTTCCGGGCTGGGAGGAGCAGGGGCGGCCTTCCAGCCCCAAACTTTGCATCTATTTTTGGCAGGAGCGGGAGGACTCGAACCCCCGACCACCGGTTTTGGAGACCGGCGCTCTACCAAACTGAGCTACGCTCCTAAATATGGTATTGTGCCCTTAACCTTGCAGTATAGGCAGTATTGTTGATTGAGTGTGTGGTGCCGCTGCTGCGAGCATCCCGACATCGCACCAATCCACATAGTCTAATCCTAACACGGCGGAGAATTTTGTGTCAATTTACTCCAGTACCTCTACCCGCGACACCTCAATCTCACTGCTGCGCATCCAGACTCCGGCCGGCATGTCGGCAGGCAGATAGCGAACGTCAGGCATGATTTCTTCGCCATTGGCACTCAGGAAGCCCAACTCGATTCGGCCATCGGCCAAGAGACGGGTGCGAATCCTGCCGATGGGGTTCCCGTCCACCTCGACGTCGCTGCTGACCCTCCACTGGCCGATGGTGGCATCGGCAGGCAAGTGACGCACATCCGGCAGCATCCGTTCTCCGTCAGATAGTTCCACGCCATGCTCGATCCGGCCGTCCTCGCCCATCCTGGAGAGGATTCGCAACCGATGGGGCGGTATCGTTACCGGTGGCACCGGGGGCAGCTCGTACCCGAATAACCGGAGAATCTCACCGTTGTCGGAGATTGCAAGGTTCTCCAAGAATCGGTTGTTCTCACCATCGGCTGCGGTCGCAGCGCACGATATACTGTCGTTCACCAGACCATAGCTCGGCAACGCTGCGCGCATTTCGGTGTCGAGGTTGAGTAGCCCCGCAACGTCCTCCACACCTGCCGCTCCCAAGGCCCTACGCAACGCCGCTCCCGCACTGCCGCAAGACACCCGCTCCTCCAACTCAGCGACCATCTCCTGGACTCCTTCATCCTGCCAGCCCATCTCGGCGGCCCGGGCCTCCTGCACCGCCTCTCCTCCAGCAATCAACGGAGAGATAAGACTTTCGGCATAAGCAAGCTGGAACTGGACGGTGAAAGCGTCTGTGAAGGACAGGACCCCGTCGCCTTCGATTCGGTCCTGGAGCGCGCTCCAGGAGGCTGCCAGCGATGCGTAGCGCGCACCGGCTGTCTCAGCGGCGCTGAGCACCAGGTCTTCGACCGTAATCGGATTGACCACCTCCCCATTGGCCATCGCCTCGGATAGCCCGGAGGCGGCGATGGCACTCACGTACTGGTCTGTGAACATTTCGAGTAGGGTGTCCGATGACGGGTTAGATACGCTAATCTCCTCCCGCTTCTCGGTCACCGGCAAGTCGGAGATAGCCGGGCGCTTGAAGATACCTTCCAGTTTCTGCGTATGCACCCCTGCTGCATAGACTGCCTTCGCCCATGTTTCCGGGTCCACTTCTGAGCTCGGGTCCTCGACTGAGGTAACCGAGGTCGTCACTGCCCCTTCCTCGTCGGCTTCGGCCAGGACTTCGTAATCCATATCGCCCACTTTTACCGTAATCGGGCCGAAGGCGAACCTGTCCAGCACCACCAGGTCCTCCTTCAAGATGCGGTGGAACCCGACCTCTTCGCCGGCCTCGTCGTAGGTGATAACCGCGAGAAGCACCCAAGTGGGGCCGGACCTACGGAATGAGACATCGAAGGGGGCCACCTCGCTAATTGAGGCGCTTGTTACGCTCGCCGTCTGCTGGCCGGAGTGGTAGGAGGCCCCGGCCCCCCAACGGCCGTCCGACGCGGCAATCATGTCAGTCTTTTCATACGCGGTGTAGGGGCCCAGCACGCGCTTTGCTACTAGCAGGACCTCGGCGCTGTAGTTTTCAGTCAGGTCGGTGCGCCCAGCATTGCCGACCCGATAGTGGATGGCGACCGGCTCGCCCCTGACCACCTGGTCTGGAATGTGGATCGCCTCAGCCTTGAGATGGAACGATTCGAGGGCCTCAAGGCCAATGCGGACCGTGAGATTGAATTCGGTTAGCACATGGGCGTGGTCGCGATCACTGTAGGTCGTCGCCTCAATCAGGTAGGTCCCTGCCGCCAAGTCGTTTTCGATGCGTGAGTTGTAGCCGGCGGCGCCGCCGTCATCGTCGTCGTAGAGGTAGCCGCCGTCGGATGACAGCAGGTAGAGATAGGGGTCGCTGCCTTCCGGCCCAGTCAGGTCAATGCGGACCATACCGTCCTGGGGAAGATTGAATCGGTATGTACGTGCGGGCGTATCTTCACGGAAACGACCGCCGCAGTCATCAAGGTTCCAGGCACCCTCAACTGTCAGAACGGCACCAGGTTCGAGACTGCCCAAGTCAGTCGGCTCGCAGTTGACGGCGCGCTGGATGGAGAGCGTGAAGTCCGCCGGGCCACGTCCGCGTCCGGCGCCCGCCGCTGCCTCGACCAAGTAGACGCCCGCCACCAAGTTGGCCTCAATTCGTGAGTCGAGGCCGGTGTCAGAATCGTCGTCGTGAGCAATACGGCCCCCGTCCTCGGACAATAGATGGAGATAGGAGTCCCCCTCAGCAGACGTCAGGTTGACCCTAACCTGCCCATCCTCCGAGAGCCGAAAACGGTAGGTGTGAGCGTCGCTATTGTCGAGGAACCGCGAATCGCAGTCTTCGGTAGTCCAGCGCCCGTCCGCCTGCAGCACGCTGCCCACGTCGGAGTCGAGGGTGCCGAGGTCGATAACTTCGCAATCTGGACTCTCTTGGCTCCACGCAACGGGTGCCCCTCCCAATGTTAGCAGAAGGGCGGCCAGTGCGACGACGGCGCACGCCAACGCAAAAGCGTACATTCCAGGTATGGGTAGTGAGATGGCGGGCGTCTTTATTTTCATTTGCAGCTCCTCGGAGGGAATATTCCTCTGGAAACGGTCAAGGCCGGAGGCACGAGCCATAACATACCACACACACGTGTCAGTTATCAATCGCTCAAGAGGCAGGGCCAAAGTTGAAATCGCCCAGGTACGGTGCTATAATCGGGGGGCTGAAGCCCCGTTGGAGGTTGGTGTGATGAAAGTGCCAATGAAAGTGGACTACGGGGTGAGGGCTCTGGTGGAGTTGGCGGCGCACTACGGTGAAGGGCCGGTACAGACCGCAGAAATTGCCGTAAGACAGAGCATACCCGAGGCCTATCTCGACCAGCTCCTTACCACGTTGCACAAGTTCGGATTTATCAGAAGCCGCCGCGGGCCCATGGGGGGCCATTCCCTGGCGAGGGACCCCTCCGAGATACACTTGGGCATGATAATGTTGACCCTGGAAGGCAACACGCCCGTATTGGACTGTCTGACGGAACCCAACGAATGCACCCTCTCCTACACCTGCGCCCAACGGGATGTATGGCGGTCCGTGGACGATGCGGTCCACGACCTCCTCAGCGCCACTACGGTAGCCGACCTGGCATATCGCCAGAACCATCTGGCCGGACGAGGGATGTACCAGATTTAATCCGGCCAGGCATTTGGCCGTTCCACCCTAACTATCTGAAACTGTCTGACCCGTTTCCGATGCCGTCAGATTCCTGCGAGCCAACCACACTGCCAAGTGTAGAGTGAAAAAATAATAGGTTGTTATTATTCCTACCCCCATACGGAATGCCGAAGTCTTATAAGGAGAGAGGCACATGACCCAGACTCAGGTACTCACACTAACCCCAGACCAAGTAAAAAGATATAGCAGACACATCATCATGGGCCAGGTGGGCAGTGTCGGCCAGCGGAAGCTGTTACAGTCCAAGGTCCTTATCGTTGGTGCCGGCGGACTGGGTTCGCCTTCGGCGGTGTACCTGTCCCTGGCCGGGGTTGGTACCATTGGCATCGCGGACTTCGACGTTGTGGACGTTTCCAACCTTCAGCGACAGATTCTCCATCATAATGACGACGTGGGTCGTCCCAAGGTCGTGTCCGCCCAGGACTCCATAAAGGCGTACAACCCGGACACCAACGTCGTGCTTCATGAAACGTGGCTAACCTCCGAGAACGCCATGGAAATAGTCTCCCAGTACGACCTCGTGGTAAACGGGGCTGACAACTTCCCGTCACGCTACCTGATAAACGATGCCTGCTACCTGACGGGCAAGCCGCTGGTGGACGGGAGCATTCTCATCTTCGACGGCCAGGCCACCGTCTTCGTTCCAGGCCAGGGCTGCTATCGGTGCCTTTTCCCCTCTCCGCCCCCTCCGGGTATGGTACCCAACTGCGCCGAAGCCGGAGTCCTTGGCGCCCTCACGGGTCTGGTGGGCAGTATACAAGCTGTGGAAGCGTTGAAGCTCATTATGGGCATAGGCGAAAGTCTAACATCCCGCCTGCTGCTCATTGACGCCCTGAGCATGGACTTTCGCCAGGTAAGGATACCCAAGAACCCCAACTGCCCCCTGTGCGGTGATAACCCTACTGTGACGGAGCTGATAGACTACGAGGTCTTCTGCGGCGTCGCCCCCCAGGACGGCCACTAAGATTGGGAGATGAGGGCGTAATGACCACCCCTTCCATAGAAAAGCAACTGGCCCGTCTTGAGGGGGCCTACGAGCAAATCAATCTTCGAGTGGCTCGGCTGTGAAGAAGAGATGAGCGCCTTGAGGTCTGAGTTGAACGTTCAGATGGACCGTATATTCTAACTAAGGCGGACCAATGCGGGCATGATAATGGCTTCAATCGCCGCCACCATACTTGCCCGGCTCCTGTAAGAGAACAAAGATGCCAAAGACTATTCTGGATACGATAGGTAACACCCCACTGGTAGAGCTACAAAACATGGGCCTCAAAGAAGGGGTCCGCGTCTTTGTCAAGCTGGAGGGGAATAACCCCACCGGCAGCCTC
>JAGWBG010000075.1 GCA_021296015.1 Dehalococcoidia bacterium
TGCTCAATGGCCCGTCGGGTGTCCAATCTGTCCACTCGCCCCACCATCTCGTTTACCGTCCGGAAGCCCATCTGGGACATTATCTCCCGCAGGTGTTCGGCGACGAAGAAGAAGTAGTTTATCACGTGCTCGGGATGGCCGGCAAACTTGGCGCGAAGCTCCGGGTCCTGGGTGGCAATGCCAACGGAGCAGGTGTTGAGATGGCACTTGCGGAGCATGATACAGCCCATAGAGATGAGGGGCGCTGTGGCAAAGCCGAACTCTTCGGCACCCAGTAGACACGCTATGGCTACGTCTCGCCCAGTCTTTAACTGACCATCGGTCTGGACGACTATGCGGCCCCTTAAATCGTTCATAACCAACACCTGCTGGGTCTCGGCAACCCCCAACTCCCAGGGGAGGCCTGCGTGCTTGATTGATGACTCGGGCGACGCCCCCGTGCCACCGCTATCGCCGCTGATGAGCACCACATCGCCGTGGCCCTTGGACACACCGGCGGCGACCGTTCCTACGCCAACCTCGGCCACCAGCTTCACGTGAACGCGGGCGCTGGGATTGGTATATTTCAGGTCATATATAAGCTGAGCCAGGTCCTCGATGGAGTAGATGTCGTGGTGGGGGGGAGGAGAGATTAGCTCAACCCCCGGAGTGGTGTGGCGAATCCACCCGATGTACTCGTCCACCTTGTGGCCGGGAAGCTGCCCGCCCTCGCCGGGCTTGGAGCCTTGGGCCATCTTTATCTGGAGGTCCCTTGCGTTTATCAAATAGTTATTGGTGACGCCAAAACGCCCGGAGGCCACTTGTTTCATGGCGCTGTTGCGCGAGTCGCCGTTATCATCGGGGGTGAACCTGTGGTAGTCCTCGCCACCCTCACCGGTATTGCTCCGTGCTCCTATGCGATTCATGGCTATGGCGAGGGTCTCATGGGCCTCACGACTTATGGAGCCGAGGGAAATAGCGCCGGTAGCGAAACGCTTTACGATTTCACTGGCTGGTTCAACTTCGTCAATGGGGATGGGCTTGTCCAAGAACCTGAACCCCAACAGCCCGCGCAGAGTTGCCATTTCCCTGCTCTGGCCGTCAATCAACTCGGCGAACTCTTTGTAGGTCTGGTAGCTCTCGGCGCGTACCGCGTGCTGGAGCTTGGCGATGGAGTCGGGGTTGTACATGTGGTACTCTCCATCACGACGCCACAGGTAGTTCCCGCCTACGTCCAGGTCCAGTTTTGCGGCCACGTCCCTGTCGGAATAGGTGAGGGTGTGTCGTCGCCGGGACTCCTCTTCGATTACTCCCAGCCCGACTCCCCCAACCCGCGTCGGCGTCCATGAGAAGTACCGGTCCACAAGCTCCTGACTCAGGCCAAGGGCCTCGAATATCTGAGCACCCCTGTAGCTCTGTATCGTTGAGATGCCCATCTTGGACATCACTTTCACCACGCCCTTGTGGACGGCCTTAACGTAGTTCTTCTCCGCCGTCTTGTGGTCTATGTTGGCGGGAAGGATGTCCTGCCGTATCAGGTCGTCCAGAGTCTCGAAGGCCAGGTATGGGTTGATGGCACCGGCGCCGTAGCCAATCAAGAGGGCAAAGTGGGCCACCTCCCTGGGCTCACCCGATTCCACCACCAGCCCCGCCTTTGTCCGGAGGCCCTCTCGTATCAGATGGTGGTGCACTGTTGAGGTAGCCAGCAGGCTGGGGACCGGCGCATGGTGGGCGTCCACTCCCCGGTCCGAAAGTATGATGATGCTGTACCCGTCTGCTATGGCACGGGAGGCCTGGCGGCAAAGGTCGTCGAGGGCCCTCTCCAGCGTACCCGCTCCCTCATCAACTCGGAACAGCGTGGACAGGGTTATTGACCTGATACCGTCCACTTGCAGGTTGCGAATCTTCTCAAGCTCGTAGTTGGTGATTATTGGTTCCTTTAGCTTGAGCTGACGACAGTGCAAGGGTGTCTCATCGAACAAGTTCTGCTCAGACCCGATGAAGCTCTCCGTGGAGGTCACCAACTCTTCCCGTATGGCGTCCAGCGGCGGGTTTGTCACCTGGGCGAAAAGCTGTTTGAAGTAGCTGAAGACAAGCTGTGGCTTGTCCGACAGCACTGCCAGGGCAGCATCGTTGCCCATAGACCCCACCGGCTCCGTGCCGGCGACCGCCATCGGCTCCATAATCATTCTCAGGTCCTCCAGAGTGTAGCCGAAGATCTGCTGGCGCTCTAAGAGAGTATCGTAGTCCGTATCATGGACGCCGGCCGGCTCGGGCAGCTGCTCCAGAGTGACCTTGTTCTCTGCCAGCCACTTTCCGTAGGGCTGCTGCCTGGATAGCTCCCCTTTAATCTCCTCATCGTCTATGATTCGACCCTGGGCGGGGTCCAGATAGAACATACGGCCGGGCTGTAACCGGGCCTTGAACAGGACGTCCTCGGGCGGCACGTCCAGGACCCCTGTTTCGGAAGCCATCACCAGAACGTCGTTCTTGGTGACCAGGTATCTGAAGGGGCGGAGACCGTTGCGGTCCAGGATGGCGCCGACCCTCACGCCGTCGGTAAACGATAGCAATGCAGGACCGTCCCAAGGCTCCATTAGTGCGGAGTGGTACTCGTAAAAGTCCTGCTTCTCCGGGGCTATATCCACGTGGTCGCCCCATGCCTCCGGTACGAGCATCATCATGCAGTGGGGCAAGGACCTGCCGGTAGCCAGAAGAATCTCCAGGGCGTTATCTATGCAGGCGGTGTCGCTCTGATAGGGCGTGATGAGTGGGAAGAGCTTCTGCATGTCGTCGCCGAAGAGGGGTGAAGAGAACACCGCCTGGCGTGCCACCATCCAGTTCAGGTTGCCGCGCAGGGTGTTAATCTCGCCGTTATGTAGCAGGAGCCGGTAAGGGTGGGCCAATTTCCAAGAGCCAAGGGTGTTGGTACTGAACCGGGAGTGGACCATGGCAAAGTAGCTGACCATGTCCGGGTCCGTCAGGTCTTGGTAGAAGCGGGAAATCTGGTCCGCCATGAGGAGGCCCTTGAAGACAATCCGGTTGGTGAACAGGCTGGGGATGTAGAAGGTTTCCGCGTCCTCAATACCCGACTCGCTGACTATATTCTCCACTCGTCTCCGTATGACGTACAGCTTGCGCACAAGGTGGGCCTCGTCGGTGGTCTGAGACCCACGCCCTATGAAAATCTGGCGTATGTAGGGCTGCACTTCCCTGGATGTCTCGCCTATTTGGCTATTGTCCACGGGAACGTCCCGCCAGCCCAGAAGAACCTGTCCCTCTTCCTGTACGACGTCCTCGAAAACCCGATAGCATACCTCCCGCTGGGCCGTGTCCTGGGGAAGGAACACCATCCCAACCCCATAGTCGCCCGGCGGAGGCAGGGTAAAGCCAAGCCTGGCACATTCTCTGCTGAAGAACTCGTGGGGTATCTGGATGAGAATTCCGGCCCCGTCTCCGGTCTTGGGGTCTGAACCTGCGGCTCCCCTGTGACCCAGGTTGATGAGCACCTGAATGCCCTTCTGGATGATGTCGTGGGACCGGACACCCTTTACATTGGCGACAACACCTACCCCGCAGGCGTCGTGCTCGAACTGCGGGTCATATAGACCTTGCTTGACCAGTTTCGGTAATCGTCTGTTACTCAAGGTAGCCTTAGAACCTTCCCTTCTTCATTAAAACCCGGCATGTGCCAGGATAGAAGCCTCATTCCCCGTAGCCCTGCTCTGTAAGGCGGTACAGAAAAGACCATTTCTCAGCCAGTGGGAGAAGGTGTGGGGGGGTGAGATGGGCCAACAGATACAGCTAGGGCCGACTACTAACGATTTGTATTG
Source organism: Dehalococcoidia bacterium (assembly GCA_021296015.1). Taxonomy (GTDB): domain Bacteria; phylum Chloroflexota; class Dehalococcoidia; order Lucifugimonadales; family JAGWBF01; genus JAGWBG01. The sequence continues at coordinate 3,813 of JAGWBG010000075.1, forward strand.
TTAATAATATCACAATAATTAACTTAATCAATACTGGGTATCCATCCGGTAGCGTTGCAATTCAGGTGGTCGAAATTCGGGGACCTCTCTTCAACGTAGTGTAGGGGTAGCTTTGGTATCTACCCCTACGGAGACTCTTGCGGAACTCCGGTGTTGTCCAACCTGCACTTTATCCCGACCAGCCGGTTAAGGAAGCGCGTCTACCGTCATTCCGAACGGAGCGCGGCGAAGTGAGGAATCTACAAATCGCGCTCTCTCGCCTGACGATAGATAGGTCAGAACTGGGTTATCTTGGATTCCTCCCGCCTTCGGCGGATTCGGAATGACATGGTACCGAAGTGCCAACTCGCCTGGTAGGCGTGATTCTCGAACTCGTCTTCTCAGAGTAATGCCAGAAAGTTATGCAAAGGCCTCATCGAGGAGAAGGGACTTCCGAGATGCCTCTTACAACATTGCGACAACTCTGGAAGGCCCCGGCAGTCTACAGTATGGGAAGATACCGCTTTATTTCGTAGTCCGTCACCTGTGACCTGTACCTGTCCCACTCGATTTTCTTGTTCTGGATGAATACCTTGAAGACGTGGTCTCCAAGGGAGCTTCGCAATAGCTCGCTGTTCTCTGCGAGCATGATGGCCTCCAGCAGGCTTGTGGGTATGGCCTCAATGCCCCTGCGATGGCGCTCTTCATCTTGCATTTCGAAGACGTTCTCCTCCACTGGAGGCGGCACGCGATACTCTTTTTCAATTCCCATAAGGCCCGCAGACAGCATAACGCTGAAAGCCAGGTAGGGATTACACGCCGGGTCGGGAGCCCTGTACTCCACACGTACCGAATCTTCCCTGCCCAGCCTGTAGGCGGGTACCCGAATCAGGTCGGACCTGTTGATATTGGCCCAGGACACGTACATAGGGGCCTCGTAGCTCGGCACCAGCCGCGCGTAGGAGTTCACCCATTGATTAGTCACCAGGGTCATCTCCCGAGCATGTCGCATCAGCCCGGCAATATAGAGCTTACCCAGTTGGGACATATTATAGGAGTCATTAGAGTCATAGAAGGAGTTGTTGCCCCCTTTGAAAAGGGACTGGTGGACGTGCATCCCGGACCCGTTGATTCCGTATATAGGCTTGGGCATAAAGGTGGCGTAGACATTGCGCTTTGAGGCCACCTCTTTGATGACCAGCTTGCTGGTCATCACGTTGTCCGCCATAGTGATGGCATCCGTATATTGCAGGTCTATCTCCTGCTGGCTCGGAGCAGCCTCGTGATGCGAGTATTTTACGGGAATGCCCATTTCGTCCAGGGTAAGGACTGTCTCCCGTCTCAAGTCGCTGGCATACTCCTCGGAAAGCTGGTCGAAGTAGCCGCCCTGGTCAATGGGTTGGGGGTCGTCCGGGCTTGCCAGATAGAAATACTCCAACTCAGGACCCACGTAATAGGTAAAACCCATTTCCGACGCACGCTTGACGTTCCGCTTCAGGACATAGCGCGGGTCTCCCTCGAATGGCTCTCCAGTCGGGTTATATATATCGCAGAACATCCTGGCAACGGATTTCTGGCGGGGACGCCAGGGTAAAATTCGGAAAGTGGTGGGGTCAGGCATGGCAATCATATCGCTCTCATGTATGCGAGCGAAACCTGCTATGGCGGACCCGTCAAAGGCCACACCCCTATCCAGCGCATCTTCCAATTCATCAACGGTTATGGCGAAGCCCTTCAGATTGCCAAGGATGTCGGAGAACCAGAGACGTATAAACCTTACGTCGTTCTCTCTCGCCGTCCTTAGCACGAACTCCTTGGCCTCGCCCTGTGCTTCCAACATAGTGGGGCCCCCGTATATGCTCTCTACCATAAGCTTCATCCAAGTGGTGGGCAGATGGTGGGAAGGTATTTCCCCTTCTGCAGACCGTGCTCCTCAGTGTGACATTAGGGGGGCGCTCCACCCGGAATAGTATGGTGGAGGCACCCCGCCGGGAGCGAAACGGAACTGAACCCTGAATCGCCGTTATGCAAAGCCTCACCTAGCTCTAGGCATCGAAGTAGAGGTAGAATTCATAGGGATGGGGCCTTAGCCTCATGGGGTCTACCTCGGAGACACGCTTGTAATCCAACCAGGTTTCGATGAAATCTTTGCTGAACACGTCACCCTGTAGCAAGAATTCGTAGTCCTTCTCCAGTTCATTCAGGACTTCCTCCAGGCTACCCGGTACTTGCTTCACCTTTGCCGCCTCCTCGGGCATGAGGGCGTACAGATTAACGTCCGTGGGCGGGCCCGGGTCTACCTTGTTGATGACGCCGTCAAGGCCCGCCATGAGCATAGCGGCGAAGGCAAGATAGGGGTTGCATGATGGGTCCGGTACACGATACTCGAGACGCCTGGCCTCGGGGCTTGACAGAAAGGTGGGGATGCGTATACAGGCGCTGCGGTTTCGCTCGGAGTACACCAGGTTAACCGGGGCCTCGTAGCCCGGCACCAGCCGCCGGTACGAGTTGGTGGTCGGAGCTATGAAAGCCAGGAGCGCCGGTGTGTGTTTGAGCAGACCTCCAATGTAGTGGAGGCATGTCTCGCTGAGAAGTGCGTACCCTTCGGAGTCATAGAAAAGGTTGACCCCATCCTTCCACAGGCTCTGGTGGGTGTGCATCCCGGAGCCGTTGTCCTGAAAGATGGGCTTGGGCATAAAGGTAGCCACTTTGCCGTGCGCCCTGGCAACGTTCTTGAGGATGTATTTCTGAAGCATCACGTTGTCGGCCATGCGGGTCATCGTATCGAAGCGAACGCCTATCTCTCCCTGGCCTGCGGTGGCAACCTCGTGGTGATGCTTTTCCACGTGAATACCCATTTGGGCCATCTTCAAGGCAACCTCGGAACGGAAGTCCTGGAGGGTGTCCACTGGAGCAGTCGGGGAGTAGCCCCCCTTGAGGCGAGGACGATAGGCCAGGTTACGGCCTCCGTCAAGGCTGGTAGTCTGGCCCGAGTTCCAGACTCCCTCATCGGAGTCTAAAAAGTAATAGCCGCTCCGCTCGTTCTGGTCGAAACGGGCCGAGTCAAAGACGAAGTGCTCAAGTTCCGGGCCCCAGTAGCTGGTGTCGATGCACTTCGGCTCTCTGTGCTATCCACCGGGGGTCTCGGGAGTAGTAATCTCTGCTAATGGGGTCCAGCACGTTACAGAACACGGTGAGAGTGTTCTGCCGGTAGAAGGGGTCCACCTGTGCGGTATTGGGGTCAGGTATCAAGAGCATGTCGCTCTCTTCAATGGACTTGAACCCGCGTATGCTGGAGCCGTCAAAACCATAGCCGTCCTGCATGTTCTTCTCGGTAAACTCTGCGGTGGGTAGGGACAGATGTTGCAGGGTGCCGGGTACGTCCGTGAACTTGAGGTCTACAATCTCTATACCCTGGTCATTACAAAATCGCACCAATTCCTCTGGGGTCACTGGCTTATCCTCCCTTTATATAAATCCCAAATTAGGGTCTCCGGTCGAACACTCCCGTACTTACGGAATGAATGATCGAGTGGCAAGTGGGGATTCTCCTTCAGGTTCATGGATATGGTGTCCCACCGTTATCATAATGTCACCGATATGTAACAGGTGTGTTTCTCCTTTGTAAAATATCTGTTAACTGCCCCGATGGTGGACTAAACCTTTGCTTTTTGGGCGAGTGTGTCTTAATATATAAGGAGGGTAGTGGTCTCTCTTGATTTAAGAGAGACCGTGAATCTCAAGTATCGGGTGAATGTTGGGAATGGTA
>JAGWBG010000076.1:0-6895 GCA_021296015.1 Dehalococcoidia bacterium
TCGGAAGTAACCGAAACCTTGTGCCGGAGTCTGGGCCTCCGACATAGCATCGTGCCCATGAGTGATGCCAGAGTGCGCACCGTAGTGGAGACCGACGAGGGGGACCTGGCTTTTCAGGTCTACTTTGTTCAGCGCCGGTGCCAGCCGGTGGCTAAGGGTATCCACTTCGAGAGCGCCGAAGACATAAGCCCATCCAGGGGCTTCCTCAACGCCCTGGAGAATGCCCACTCCATCGTTTTCTGTCCCTCACACCCCTTCCTCAGCGTTGCCCCTATTCTTTCGGTGCCGGGAGTGAGGGACCGTATAGCGTCCTTTTCCGGGGCCAGGGTGGCTGTTAGCCCCATCGTAGGCGGAGAGGCTCTCCGAGGCCCGGCAGCCAAACTCCTTGAGGAGTTGGGTCACGATGTCTCCTGTTTGGGAGTGGCAAAGCAGTATCAGGGGTTGTGTGACATATTTCTGATTGACGAAGTTGACCGTCACCACGCCCACGCCATCGGGAAACTCGGTATGCAGGTCGAGGTGGCCCCTACGATTATGGTCACAGATGAGGATAAGGTGAGGCTGGCAACAGACATCTGCCAATTGCTGGACCGTTGAGTATGTCCGTCCTGAGCACGTCGAGGGAACCGCATTGAAACCTACCGGAACCGTAGCCATCGTACCTATGAAGCCCTTTGCTCTGGCCAAGACACGCCTCTCCGGGGCGTTGACCCCTTCTCAGAGAATGGCCCTCAGTCGTAACATGCTCCGGCGGGTGCTGAGAGCTATTCTTGCTCCCCACCCGGGCCTGCAGGAGGACTCCCGTGTGGGGAGCGTGTGGGTAGTGGGAGGGGACGCGGATGCCAGGGAGGTTGGCAGTGAGGAGGGGGCCGTATGGCTCGAAGACGATGGCTCGGACGTGAATGACACGGTGGAACGGGCCTATCATCGGGGCCTTGAATCTTTCATGGCTGCCCTCTTTATACCCAGGGACCTGCCCTTCCTGGGGCCGCGAGACGTGTATGACATAATTGGCGCGTCTAGTCACATGAAGAACATAACCCTGGCCCCCGCAAGTCAGGATGGGGGCACCAACGGGATTCTTGTGCCCTCCGGGCTTCCCCAGCCTTTTCATCTCATGCTCGGCCATAACAGCTTCAGGAGTCATCTGTCCCAAGCCGCCTCGCTTGGCCTGCCCGTAGCTATTTACTACAGCAGGGGAGTTGCCCTGGACCTGGACACCAACGAAGACCTCAAGGCTTACGAGCGTATAGAGCCTGGACTGCTGGAACGGCTGACTGAAGGGGAGGGCGGTTAAGTATGAACTACCACATGCTGATAATAAATATCTTGGGAAAGTAGCACGGTAAAGGAAGGACAATCATGCAGACTAATAAAGTAAAACTGGGCATCCTCCTCCCGACTCGCGGCCTGGTGATGACAGAGAATAACCCCAGGGATGCCGACATCATCCTCTCCCTGGCCCGGAGGGTGGAAGAGGCCGGGCTGGACTCGGTGTGGGTCGGGGATAGCCTTACCGCCAAGCCCCGCATGGAGCCTCTCACCACACTGACGGCCGTGGCGGCCCGCACCGAGCGAGTCCGGCTGGGTACGGCGGTCCTCCTCGCAGGCTTGAGGCACCCTGTTATAATGGCCCACGTGGTGGGCACCCTGGACCTCATATCAAAGGGGCGTGCAGTGCTCGGCGTGGGCGTGGGGGGGGCCTTCAACGACGACCAACGCAGAGAGTGGATGACCGCGGGGGTGAAGCCCTCTCGCCGGGCCGGGCGGCTGGAGGAGCTGGTGGAGATAATGAAGCGACTGGGTGCGGGCGAGACGGTCTCCTACGACGGACGCCACTTCAACCTTGATGCTGTCAGCATGGAGCCTAGACCCGTGCAGCCTGGCGGTGTTCCCATGCTTATTGCCTGCCACTGGAGGGCGGGCAAGGAGGACCAGTTCCGTCGCGCCGCCCGCCTCGGCGACGGATTCATCTCAATCTCGGATACTCCTGAAGAGTACGCCAAAGTTGCCGAGAAGGTACGCATCTATGCAGGTGAGGAGGGTAAGGACTTCGACCAAATGGAGTCAGCCTTCTATATGACCGTTAATCTGGGCGATGACCCGAAGGCGGCGGCTGAGGAAGCGGAAAAGTACCTGCTGATGTACTACGGGGCCAATATCTGGGGGAGCCGTTGGGGTCCCTTCGGCCCAACCGAGATGACTATAGAGCGCATACGTCAGTACATCCAGGCCGGGGCCGGCACCGTAATCGTGCGCTTCGCCTCCTTTGACCAGGAGAGGCAACTGGACACCTTCCTGAAAGAGGTAGCCCCCGCCTTCCGGTGAAGCCGATGACTCCTCGTCTGCTCCTTTATGTCCTCATAGCCTTCCTGTTTGCACAGGCCGCGAGCTGGAGTCCCCTATCTGCGGACTTGGATGCTCCAGTAGGGTGTGCGTCGGTATTCGCTGCTACTACCAGGGGAGGCTCCGCCGCACCGGTGCGGGGCGAGGGTGGATGCAATCCCTTTCGTAGCTACGGCAGCGACGAGGTGAGGGTAATCAGGGTAATAGACGGCGATACCATAGAAGTTTCGGGGGGGCGGCGAGTCAGGTACATCGGTGTTGACGCCCCCGAGGTGAGTGGCGTTCCACAGCATTATGGCCCGGAGGCCACAGATTCCAATAATAGCCTGGTAGCGGGACGCATGGTGACTCTGGAGAAGGACGTATCCGACGTAGACCGGTTCGGGAGGCTACTGCGTTTCGTCTACGCCGATGGTATACTGGTGAACGCCGAGTTGGTGAGGGAAGGATACGCACGAGCCAGGGTATACCCGCCGGATACCGCCTACGCTGAGTGTTTTGCTGTCCTTGAACAGGAAGCGATGGAGGCGAAGAGGGGCGTGTGGGGGAGATAGTAGGGAGAGTCGCTGAGTACCGGTGAAAGGAGTCGGATGCGGAAGAATATAGTGAAAGAGAAGCTTCAGAGGGGTGAGCCGTCAATCGGCACCTGGGTCGCCATCGGCAACCCCCTGGTGGCAGAGATACTGTCCCACGCCGGTTTCGACTGGCTGTCGGTGGACATGGAACACAACGCCATTGATATAGAGTCACTGCAAAATTGCTTCTACGCGATGTCCACCACCGACACCGTTCCCTTCGTCCGTGTGCCCTGGAACGACCCCCAGATATTGAAGCGGGTCCTGGACGTGGGAGCTTATGGGGTGGTGATACCCAACGTAAAGACGCCCGAAGAGGCCGAGATGGCCGTTCAGGCCTGCCGCTACCCGCCGGAAGGATTTCGTGGCGTCGGCGGCATTCGAGGTCGCCTGTATGGGGGTCCCGACTATTTTCAGAAAGCCAACGAAGAGATTGCCGTCATACTCATGATTGAGGATACCCAGGCGGTAAGGTGTATAGCCGAGATATGCAACGTGCCGGGGATAGACTCCCTTTTCATCGGGCCCAATGACTTGGCCGCCAGCCTTGGGGTGCCCGGTGGCTATGATATTCACCAACCCGACCACAAAGCAGCAGTGAGCCAGATACTACAGACCGGGAAGCGGTTCAACATCCCCGTAGGCATCCACTGTGGCAGTGCCGAGGAAGTGAACAGGCGCATCGAAGAAGGCTTCCAGTGGATGCCAATCGTCAGCGATGCCCGGTTCCTCTCCTCTGCGGTGCAGAGCGCCATAGAGCAAGTCAAGCTACCCAGCCTTAGATAATAGGAGATACCGTAACCATCTCCCATTTGACATAACGGAGGTCTCTCGTGTACCAGATAGACCTTTCAGGAAAGAAAGGGATTGTCTTCGGGGTTGCCAACGACCGCAGCATCGCCTGGGCCATCGCCCAAATCCTCAGCGGAGCAGGGGCACATTTGGTCCTTACCTACCAAAACGAGAGGCTCAGAGGGCGAGTATCAAAGCTGGCCGAGTCTTTGGACAACGCCCTGATGCTGGAGTGCGACGTCAGCGACGACGAGCAAATAGCTTCGGTCTTTCAGGGAGTCGCCAGGGAGTTTGACAACCTGGACTTCCTGGTGCACAGCATCGCCTATGCCAGCAGGGACGACTTGGGAGGCGACTTCTCCAGCACCGGCAGAGAGGGCTTCCGCATAGCCCTGGACATCAGTGCCTACTCCCTGATTCCCCTCGTCAGGGAGGCCGCGCCTCTCATGGAGAAGAAGGGAGGGGGGAGTATCCTGACCATGACGTTTCAAGCATCGGAACGAGTCTTCCCCGGATACAACATCATGGGCACTGCCAAGGCGGCCCTGGAAAACGAGGTCAAGCAGCTTGCTGCCGAGTACGGGGCGCGGAACATCCGAGTTAATGCCATCTCGGCAGGACCTCTGGAGACTCTGGCGGCCCGCGGTATTCATGGCTTCCTCGACATGAAGAAGGTCCATGCGGAGAAGGCCCCGCTAAAGCGCAACATTACCCACGAAGAGGTGGCGAAAACGGCTCTGTTTCTGTGCAGCGACCTTTCCAGTGGTGTGACAGGCTCGGTTATTCCTGTGGATGCGGGCTACCATATCATGGCGGTGTAACCGGATAGGTCAGGCCCTTTCTCTTGCAACGTTCCCTCGCCCCTGGCGGGAGAGGGTGAGGGGGTATTCCTCCCGAAGTGGTCGCCACCCTTATCCTGACCTTCTCCCGTCAAGGGAGAAGGGGCTTCTGAAATACCCTCTTTGATTAGTTATTAGTGCCGACTTTGCAATCGTCCCCCGCCAGGGGGGAGGTGTCCGTTGACAGTGAGTAGCACCATTATTACACTTGCATCTGCCCTGAGTGATGCTGATGTTAAGGAGGATCGGAATGGCCAATAAGAAGGGGACCGCGCTTTCCCTGGTCCGGGCCGATATACCATCTGACAAGGAAGAAGAGTTCAACCTGTGGTACAACTCGGAGCATATACCGGAGCTTCTGGCCCTTCCGGGGTATCTTAACGCTGCCCGGTACGTTGCGGTGAGGGGAGGTCCCCAATATCTGGCCTGCTACGAGTTGGATAACCCCGAGGCGACCAACACTGAAGCGGCCCAGAGGCGTCGTGCCAACCCCACGGAGTGGGGCAAGAGGATTGACCCCAACGTAATCGGGACAAACTTCAGCGTCAACCTGTACCAGCAAATCTTTCCCGCCGAGGTCTCCCCGGACGTGGCGCAGGCCGACATGGCCCCTGTGCTCCAGATAGGATGCATGGACGTTCCACCGGAGGTCGAGGATGAGTTCAACGAATGGTACAACACCATCTACGTGCCTAACTTCGAGAAGGTTCCGGGTTGCATAAGGGGCAGGCGTTACAGGGCCGTAAGAGGAGAACCGAAATACGCCACCGTCTACGAGTTCGAGCACGAGGGAGTGCCCCAGACGCCGGAGTGGGCAGCCGCCAGGGAAGCTCACCCCCAGTCCGCTCGGATGAGGAGCCTTATGAAACTCACTCCCGGCTCACCTGCGGTCTACAAGAAAATATTCCCGCTGTGAGAATAGAGCCAATTGACCCAACCGTGATTGAGCTGGCCAGGCTGTTGGAGAACAACTCTATAGGTGTGACATACCTGACCCCCCGTCCAGGAGGAGGAAGCCTGACCGGCGAGGTCGCTCAAGAGGTGGAGCGGGCACTGGCAACCCTGGAAGGGTCCGCATGTATGCCGGATGGTCTGGTTTATGGGAACGGCTGTTTTGCCATAGCCAGGTACACTGACGCCGCCGAGGTTTACCGGCGCATCTTGACGTGTAGTCCCGATGACCCGGCCGCCAGATTCAATCTGGGAGTGGCATATGTGCGACTCCAAATGTTTCGAGAGGCTGCCGATGAGTTTACGACCCTGCTTGAGCAGGAGCCCTTCCTGGCCGAGGCCTATTACCAACGCGGTAATGCCTATGACGATCTGGGAAAACCCGACGCAGCGCTGGAGGACTATGCGCGGGCCATCAAGCTGAACCCCGATTATCTTCAGGCACTCTATAACCAGGGGATAGTCCTCTCCCGTCTTGGCCGGCACCTTGAGGCATTGGATGCCTTCGATCAGGTCATCACCCTCCGGCCTGACCTGTCTAACGCCTATCTCAACCGTGGTGCCTCCTTGGATGAGATGGGGCGACATGAGGAGGCTATTGCCGATTACACCGCAGCCATACGCTACAATCCCTCCGGCTATAACGCTTACTTTAACCGGGCAAGGACCTGCTACTACCTGGGGTATATCCAAGAGGCCATTTCGGATTATTCCCAAGTCGTGGCACTCACGCCTGACGATGCCGAGGCATATAATAATCGAGGACTGGCTTTCGATGCTCTGGGAGATTACCAAATGGCGATAGAAGATTATTCGCAGGCAATAGCCTTGCGCCCCCACTTTGCAGAGGCATACAACAACCGAGGAGCGGCGTTTGAAGCTCTGGAAAACGAGGAGGAGGCGTTACGTGAGTACCTGGCTGCCGTGGCTATAGCCGGTGACTACGCGGACGCCCACTACAACGCGGCTCGCCTGTACGCCAGGTCTGATGACCTCGATAGATGCATACAGCATCTGGAGAAGGCTACGGAGCTGGAGCCGGAGCTACAAACGGATGCTGTCCAGAACGACGACCTGGGCTGGGTCCTGGAGCTTCACAAGATGAGGGAGAACAGACAGGATTGGCTACATGGTCGGCAAGGCTAGCGTCTGTTCCCGGCTTCAACGGTTTTATTCGGCGGCATCTTGAAGCCTCTTCCGGCGATCATTGGGGAGCACAGGCTCGGATGGCGGCCATCGCCTGGCCTTTGGCGTCCTCACCGGACGTGCGCGGGGATATGATTGGGAGGGTTATACCTGCTTGACGGTACTCTTGCACCTGTCTCCTGCACTGCTCAGGAGTACCTGCCACGGCAATCTTGTCTATGAGTTCCGGGGGCACCAGCTTCAGGG
>JAGWBG010000076.1:7146-15987 GCA_021296015.1 Dehalococcoidia bacterium
GCAATAGGTCAGTATGGTCCCTTGGGAAATCTCTCCGCAAATCTGGAGCATCCGGGGGCGTACCGCGGCCACGTAAATGGGAATCTCATTTCTCAACGGCTCGAACCACAGGTCGAAACGTTCGATGTTGAAGACGCTTCCCTCATAGGAGACCGTGCTATCCCGCAGCAGCGCGCGAACGATGTCCACACACTCTCGCAAGCGCTGCACCGGCTGAGAGAACTCGAGGCCGTGCTCCGGCCCTACCTGTACCCGGTGGCTTGATCCCAGCCCCAGGATGCAACGACCATCGGAGAAGTGGTCCACACAGGCGGCGGCCATGGCTATTGTCGGGGCGCTTCTTACAAAGACGCTGGTAATGCTCGTCCCAAGGAGAATTCTATTGGTAGCCACGGCGCAAGCGGTCAGGATGGAGAACTGGTCTCCTCCGTGTCCCTCTGCCACCCAGGCGGACTCGTATCCCAACTCCTCTGCAAGCCGGACACATTCCACAACATCTTTTGGTGCCATTCCCCGTGTGAAAGATATTCCAATTCGCTCCATTTAGAGACACTCCACGTTGAGGTGATGCGATATATCGTGCCCTTATGGTCCTACTGTCCGGGCGACTTTCGCCAGTAGCTGCATCGTACGATCGAATGAAGCTTCCCTGTCTCCTCCGGCCGATACGGGCGAGGCCAATATCTCGGCAGCCCCGAACGAGAACAACTCTTCCAGCTTTTCCTCCACCCTAGCCTCGTCTCCCCAGAGGGCTACGGCATCTACCATCTCGTCGCTCCAGGTCCCTTGTGACGCTTCGGGGAACCCCGCCGCAATGAACATGCGTTGGTAGAAGGGTGTCCTAGGGAAGAAACCGAACTGTTGGCGCACACTCTCCCGCGCTTCGTCGGGGTCTTCATGTACACATACGGGTACGTGGGCTACCAGTGGAGGCACGGGGCGCCCCGAATTTTCCGCAGAACGTTTCATGGCGGGCAGCCCCACGTCTCGCAGATACCGACCGGGACATACCCAACTGATAGCGCCGTCGGCCCCGGCCCCGCATAGTTCGTAGGCCTTCACACCCAGGGCCGATGCCATCACGGGCACGTCCATAGGCGATGTTGAAATCTTGGCGTGGGCCTGGTAGTAGCGGCCGTCAAAGTCCACCTCGCCCTCTTGCAGAAAAGACTTCAGGATATGCAGATACTCGCTCACGTGCCCCAGGGGGGCGCGGTAGTCAACGCCAAAGGTTTCCTCCATACCGGAGCGGCCGCTAGGGCCAATCCCCAGACGGAAACGTCCGGGAGCCAGGTGGTGGATGACCTGGACCTGTTGAGCCATGACCAGGGGGTGCCGGGGGAACGTGGGGATGATGGAGGTCCCCAGCAAAATTCGCTGGGTGCTCACCGCTGCGCCGGCCAAGATAGTCAGCCCATCCGATCCGGCCCCGCCGGTGGTCAGCCACGCAGCCTGTATGCCCGTCTCCTCCGCCTTCTTTATACCTGCCAGGATAGCTCCGCTATCCGGGCCTGTTACATGAACACCGAGCCTGCTCTGGGCCATCGCTTCACCTCCCAATACTCCAATGACTCTCGACTCAGATTACTCTCTCTTCTTTGAGAAGGGCTATCTCCTCGGTGCTGTACCCAAGGAGCTCGCTGTACACTTCCTGGTTATGCTCGCCCAGCGCAGGGGCGAGGCGGTCCACACGGCCCGGGCTCCGGCTGAAACGCGGCACGATACCCGGCATCTTCATCTTGCCCATGACTGGGTCGTCAACCTCGATTATCGAGTCCCTGGCCTGGAACTGGGGGTTCTGGAAAATGTCGGGTACGCTATTTACCGGGCTTACCGGCACTTCGGCGGAGTCCAACAACTCCACCAGGGAGTCCATGTCGAAGGTCTCCGTCCAACTGGAGACTATCTCGTCCACTTCCTCCCGGTGCTCCACCCGCCTGGCGCCGGTGCTGTAGCGCGGGTCTTGGGCCATCTCATTGCGACCCATCGCCTCGGCCAGGCGCTGGAAGATGCGGTCGCTGGTGCAGGCTACGGCCACCCATTTGCCATCCCTGGTGGGATAATGGTTATGAGGCACGGCGTGGGCTGTACCGGTCCCTATCCGCTCCCTGACAAGCCCCAGCTTGTCGTAGGCTGAGACCAGATTATCGAGGATGCGGAATATGCCTTCGTAGAGGGAAATATCAATATATTGGCCCTTCCCCGTCCGGTTGCGGTATTCCAGAGCCACCATAGTGGCGAAGGCGGCATTGAGGCCCGCCAGGTAGTCGGCGATGGTAGCCGAGCCGGGGTTCACCGGTGGACGGTCTGGAAACCCCGCGAGATAAGTCAATCCGCCAAAGGCCTGAGCCACTCTTCCGAACCCGGCCTTGTGACGGTAGGGGCCGGTCTGTCCGTAGGCCGATATTCGGACCATGATAAGCCTCGGGTTCACCTCCTCCAGTACGTCGTACCCGAGGTTCCAGCGCTCCATTGTGCCCGGCCTGAAGTTCTCCACCAGCACGTCGGAGCGCTTCACCAGTTCTTTAATAATCTCCTGTCCCTTGGGCTGTCTCAGGTCGCAAGTTATCCCCTTTTTGTTCCGGTTCTCCTGTGCCCATATAAGGCCAATGTCGTTGTACTTTTCGCCAAGCTGTCGGCATGGGTCCCCCTGACCCGGCATCTCCACCTTGACAGCCTCGGCTCCGAACTCGCCCATCAGCGTGGCGCAGAAGGGAGCGGCGATAAAGGTGGCCAGATCAATAATGCGGAGTCCATCCAAAGCCTGGATACTGTCGTTTATCCTCTCATTCGATGACAAGTGCGCCCTCCTAGCCCTTTTGGCCCTGCATCTCGGTGTGCAACTGAAGGACCTGCCTGGCCCTCTCCACAAGGGGATAATCTACAAATTCTCCGTCCACAAGAATGGAAGCACTCTGCCGGGCCTCCGCCTCGGTGAAGGCGTCAACAATCTTCCTGGCCCTGGCTACCTCCTCCGGGGACACATAAGAGAAGCCCCGGTTGATGGTCTCCACCTGCTTGGGATGGATGCAACTCTTGCCTTGAAACCCCAGGCTCTTGGCACGCCTGACCGATGCCGCGAGGCCCTCCTCGTCGTCAAGAAGGACCCACACCGAGTCGGTGGGAGGCTCGATGGCGGCTGCCCGCGAGATCATTACCAGCCGCGAGCGGGCGTAGACAAGCTCGGTCTCATCCCGGGACCACTCCATACCCACGTCCCTGGTAAAGTCGCCTGCCCCGAAGTGTAAAGACCCGATTCTCTTGCTGCTCCGGGCAATCTCGAAGGCGTTCCAGAGTCCCAGGGCCGTCTCTATGATTGGCGTGATTTCCAGGGTTCCCTGGGGAAGCCCCGCCTTTCGCTCTTGGGCAGAAAGAACACGGTCAACCTCTGCAAGCTCCTCTGCGGACTCGACCTTTGGGACAACTATACCGTCCAACTCGGCGCGGACGACCGCTTCGATGTCGGCTATCCCAAAATCCATGGAGAAATCGGCCTTCTGCCCTGTGGGATTGATGCGGACGTATACCCGCCCTGCGGTGGCTTTGACCGACGGAATAGCCTGCCTGACGGCCTCTCTGGTGGCTATTTTCTCGCCCACCGGCACTGCATCTTCCAGGTCCAGGATTACACCGTCGGCACCGAGCGTGCCCACCTTGTTCACCTTTCTCGGCTCATTTCCGGGGGCGTATAGAAGGGAACGTAGGGCCATGCTTGGTCTCCTTCCTGCTAGAGAGAGTATAGGGCTAGTCGGGCAGTCCCAGGGCCGCCCTCACCGCTCGCCCAATGGGGGTCAGGGGACTTTCTTCCGGTGGGCCGTGGGGCACCATCCGGTTGTGAGTAATGGCGACGGCCAGATGTACGTCCGGGTCTGCCCATCCAACGGAACCGCCGGCGGCGTTGTGGCCGAAGGTACGGGGGTTATGTCCAACTGGCCCCATGCCGGGGCTACCGGGTAAATGGAAGCCGCCTATGGTCCCCTTGTGGGGCACTCCGTGTACAGGGTCGTAATCGGATGGCGGACGGGGAATGTTGAATGTGCGCACGCGCTCCTCCGACAGGAGACGGACACCGTCCAACTTGCCGCCATTAGCAAGCATGGCGAAAAATCTTGCCCCACTCCGCGCGTTCATAATGCCCTGGGAGCCTGGAATACACGCCCGTCGCACGTCGGCCCGGCCAAAGACCTCCTCTTTAGTGTCAACCTCGGGCGGCACGGCACGGGGTCTGAGAGAATCGGGTGGCATACCCGGTGCTCCGGGAGGCATGGGCGGCATGTTGGTCAGCTTGGCTACCCGGTGTTCCACCTCGTGGGGAATCCCGGCCCAAAGACTGTCTATGCACAGGGGCTGGCAGATTTCCTCCTGGATGAACTTGCCGAAGGGTCTGCCTCGGGGGTCGGTGCGCCTCACCACTTCCCCAATCACCCATCCGAAGGTGTACGCCATGTAGCCGCTCCTGGTCCCCGGCTCGAATAGGGGTCTCATGTCAGCAATCCGCTGCACCATCCAGTCCCAGTCGCACATCAACTCAGGGGTTACCCCCAGGGGCATGAGAGGCACTCCGATTCTGTGGGTAAGGGCGTCGTACACTGTCCCCTTGTCCTTGCCATGAGCGCCAAATTCAGGCCAATAGCGGGCACCGGGCGTGTAGTAGTCATCCAGCCCGCGCTCGGCCTGGATGTGGAGCGCCACGGCCGTTACCGCTTTGATTATGGAGAACACGGGAAACACCGTATCCCCGTTGACCTCTTGTCCCGTGGTCTCGTTTGCCATTCCATCCCATGTGTCCAGTACCAACTCGTTGCCCACGTATGCGGCAACCTGAATGCCAATCTCACCACGCTCAGTGATTGCCACGCTGATGGCGTCCTTGACAACCCGGTTTGGCTCTGCTGACATGGCTGTATCTCCAGTTCCTTCAAGTCCGGTATGGGATAATCAACTTAGCTTGACGTAACAAAGCCGGAAATCTGCCTCCAGCGCAGCCCTTTGGAGGCATCCGCCAGCTCAACCTCCGTACCGCCCGAGTCCTCTAACCCCAGGGGATGGTACACAAGCTCAATCAGGTTGCCGTCCGGGTCGTTAATATAGGTGAAGTGCTCGTTGTTGTCCTCGCGCCGCCCCTGGAAATCGTCGTCTTCTGACGTGCGGGGAGGCCCAAGATTCGCCCCGGACGACCTGGAATGTGGCACTCCTAACGCGTCCAGCCGAGCGAGCATCTCATTCCAGTTGTCTATCTCCACGGCGAAATGGACTCTCGGGGCTTGGGCGAGGTCCGGGGTATCTGAGAAGTGCATTTCCCCTGTGCCGATTCTTAGCTGTAGCTGCCTCTTGTTAAGCTCAGGTCCCCTGTCCAGGAACTCCGCACCAAGCACATTCTCGTACCACTCCCTGGTCCTCTGCCGGTCTCTGATTGGTACGTTGACGTGATGTATCATCTTGACTCTGGCCATTGGCTTACCTCCTGCTGAATGGATTGGTGGTTTCAGCATCCATTATCTTCATAATCCCATGCCGAGGCAAGGGCGGTTATGTTGGTAGTATGTGTTGTCAATATTCGTGTTTCAGCCCAGCCGTTTCGCCACTGGCAGCACCCGATCGGCCAGGTGCTCCATGACCTTTATGCAGTCATCGGGCGTGCGCACTCGGAAATCGTAGGTTAGCTGGTCTATCCCCAGTTCCCGACAATAGTGCAGGTCGTCTATCACATCCTGGGTGGTTCCTATCAGCGACCCGCCACTGAGCACCGACTGTTGCTCCCCAAAGCCGATGTCAGTGAAATGGAGGCTGCGCTTCAACGATATGGTGATGCTGGACGGGTCTCTGCCAGCCCGCTCTGTCTGTTGACGCAGGTATGGCAGGTTCCGGGCTACGAAGTCCGGCGTTTGTCGGGAAGGATGCCAGCAGTCCCCGTACATGGCGGTGCGTCGGAGGGCTAGGCGGGTGTGGCCTCCTACCCAGATGGGGATATGGGGTTCCTGTACCGGCTTGGGATAGAACTGTATGCCGTCAAAGCTGTAATACTTGCCGTGAAACTCAGGGTGCTGCTCAGTCCAGAGGGTCTTGAATATCTGGATGTACTCGTCGCTCATTGGGCCGCGCTCTGAGTAGGGCTTCTCCAGGGTCTCGATCTCCTTCTCCAGCGAGCCGACCCCCACCCCGCATATCATACGCCCATTGCTCAGCACGTCCAGCGAGGCGAACATCTTGGCCTGTACTACGGGATTGCGATAGGGCAGTATGATGACCGTGCTGCCCACCTTTATGTTCTCCGTGCAGGCCACTAGGAAACCCAGAAGAGTCATGGTCTCCAGAAAAGGCTCGTCGGTGTGTCGAATGAAGGAGCCATCGGCGGTATAGGGGTACTGGTTTGTGCCGGCGGTGGGCAGCACGACGTGATCGCCGGCCAGGACAGACTCAAAGCCCAACTCGTCCGCTCGTTGAGCGTAACGTCGCAAACCCTTTGCATCAATCACACTGGGGACGCCCAGTCCTATTTCCATGCTTGAATCCTCCATTGGTTTTAATAATACTCGCTCCATTGTCGCTTTTCGTGGCGTTGCTGGCAACCCATATCTTGACTTGAAAGGACACGGATACACGGCTACAATGAGTATCACCGCAGGGATTCTGGTGCTGTAGGGAGGGTATTGAGATGGCAAACAAGATGACCATTCTTGTTGGGACGGTCGGGCAGGGTATAATGCGGAGTGGTGACAGTGGCGAGACCTGGCAGCGTGTAAGTATTGATCAGGGGATACACTCCGATGCTCTGGTAAGAACTGTGGTCAGTAATCCCCGGCAGCCGGAAATAGTCCACGCCGGTACTGACAAGGGACTCTACAGGAGCGAGGATGCAGGCCGGGGTTGGCATCTGGTAGACTCGCCCCTGAGTAAGTATTGCGTATGGGCCCTGGCCGTGGACCCGGCAGAACCGGACACCATATACGCTGGGACCGGCACACCCACACCCGCCGCTATCTTCCGTTCCACGGATAGTGGCAGAAGCTGGGAGCAGCGACCGGTCGAGATTGCCGAGGAGTGCCCTAACGTGGGCGTCCCCAGGGTGACCGGCATTGCCGTAGACCCCACAAACCACCGTAACGTCTGGGTGGGGCTGGAGGTGGACGGTGTACGCTACAGCAACGACGGGGGCGATACGTGGGCTTCCGTGAACGGCGCGATTCCCAACCCCGACGTACATAACGTGGCCGTGTCGGCGGGCCCGCCCAAGACCGTTTTCGTGGTGGTGAACAACGACATCTTCACCAGTACCAATGACGGGGCTACCTGGAACTCTGTGGGCATCAGGGAGGCCTTTCCCTGGGGCTATCCACGAGGGATAACGGTGCAGCCGGACAACCCTAACGTTGTGCTTGTGACGATAGGCGATACCACGCCGGGGCGTATAGGCACGGTGATGCGGTCGAAGGATACCGGCAAGACATGGGAAAACCTTTCGTTGCCGGTGGAGCCGAACACCGCGATGTGGGTTGCCAATATACAGCCCTTTGACTCAAAGGTGGTCTTTGCGGGGAGTCGCTACGGCTACCTGTACCGTAGTGATGACGCCGGGGACTCCTGGACCAAGCTCTGGCGCGAGTTCAGCGAGATTTCCTCGGTGACCTGGATTCCCAATTAGTCCCGAACCCGGATGAATTTGATAGGCAGCTTCTTCATGGCAAGGCTTGGAATCGTTCTATACCACGGCATAGACAGCGGGGCCGACCTGAAAGAGTACGGACGACTCGCCGACGAGGGCGGTTTCGAGTCCCTATGGGTGACCGAGCGATACTTCCACGAAGAGACCTTCTCCATGCTGGGGTTCCTCGCTGCAGCCACCCGGGACATCAAGCTGGGTCTGGGCGTTGCCAATCCCTACACCAGGCACCCCGCCTTGCTGGCAATGGCGTGTGCTACCCTGGACCGCATCTCCGGAGGCAGGTTCTTGCTGGGACTGGGCAGAAGCGACCGGTCCCTAATCCAGGATAGGATGGGCATACCCTATGGCAGCCCCCTCTCCACTTTGGAGGCCACCGTTAGCACGCTCAGGGGCCTCCTCTCGGGGGAGGGAGGCGGCAATGCCCGTCTGGCCATAAGCCCTGCACAGGAGAAGCCGCCAATCTATCTGGCCGCCATCGGCCCCAGGGCCCTGCGTTTGGCGGGTACCGTCGCCGACGGCGTGTTGCTGAACGCCTACACACCCACCGCCTACGTGAGGTATGCTGTCAACGAGGTGCGCCGGGCTGCTGAAGAGGCGGGACGAGACCCCCGCTCCGTTGACATAGCCTGTATGCTGACCACGCGCCTCACCGACGATGCCGAAAGTATATGGCCAAGCCTGAAACAGCGTATCGTTAGGCTTCTGGCAGAGCCGCAGGTTGGGGAGATTCTCCTGGAGAAGGGCGGTTTTGACCAGTCCATACTGGCTCCAGTTCGAGCATCGGACAAGAGTGATGATGGCAAATATGCCGCCACACTCATAAGCGACGACATGGTGGAATCGTTCTACCTGGTAGGCAGTGAGGAACGTTGCAAAGAGCGTATCGTCGAATACCGGGAGGCCGGCGTTGACCTGCCCCTGCTTCTGCCCCGGCTGGAAGACTATGCCAGGGTTGCCGGGACGCTGGGCGATTAGAGGAACGTTGCAAAGAGCGTATCGTCGAATACCGGGAGGACGGCGTTGACCTGCCCCTGCTTCTGCCCCGACTGGAAGACTATGCCAGGGTTGCCGGGACGCTGGGCGATTAGAAGTGCCATTCCACCGTTCAAGGATGGGAAATGTCTGCCATAATATATGAGAAACGCGACCGTATAGCGTATATGACGATAAACCGGCCC
>JAGWBG010000077.1 GCA_021296015.1 Dehalococcoidia bacterium
ATGTCTCCATGCAGGAGGCGGTGGCCGCTACCACTGAGCACGTCAACATCGCCTACCTCTACGAGGGTACTCCCGCCGTTCGGTGTGGCTTCCGGCACGGTGGGCAGTTCGTGGCTACCTGGAAGTGCAAGGACGGATACGCGAGTATCACCACCAATACTCAGCAGGCTTGGGACGACCTGCGTGCATGGATGGCCGAGGATGGCATGGCCGGCGATCTGATGGATGAAAAGTACAACAACCGCTTCATTCTGAGGGGTGAGCATTCGAGTCACATCGAGCATCTGATTGAGGCTTGGGCGTTGGGGCACACGCGCAATGAGATTGCCGAGTGGGGGCAGTCCCGCCACCATCCCTGGGGACCCCAAGCAACGCCGGAAGAGTTGCTGGACAATCCCCAGCTAAGGGAACGGGATTTCTTCACCAGGGTAGACCACCCGGAGTTGGGAGCTACCTTCGTCCATTCCGGCGCGCCTTATAAGCTGGCCCTTTCGCCCTGGAAGCTGAGAAACGCCGCACCGACCATCGGACAGTATAACGCCGAGGTTTACGGGAGCGAGCTAGGTCTCTCCATTGAGGAGATGGAGGCCCTTGCCAACGCGTCTGTTATTTAGGGAATCTACTGAAGGCCGGATAGAAAAATATGACTACTAACCCATCGGAAGTAGATGGGCGCTACGCTCTACGAGGCATCCGCGTTGTGGACTTTACGTGGATTCACGCCGGCCCCTCTGCTACCCGGATACTGGCGGACCAGGGGGCCGAGGTTATCAAGATTGAGTCCAATTTTGCCTTAGCCGTTGCGGGAGGGCCTGCACCGCAGACTCCTCGGGGGATAGGCCAGCGCCATAACTGGAACGTGGGCAAGCTGTCCCTGTCTCTCAACATGCGGACACCCCAAGGCATCGCCATAGCCAAACGACTGGTGGCAGTGTCAGACGTGGTGGCCGAGAACTTCAGCGGCCGGGTCATGCCCAGGTGGGGAATGGACTATGAGAGTCTCCGCCGGATAAAGCCCGACGTCATCATGCTCAGTATGTCCGGGCTGGGCCGCACCGGCCCCTGGAGTGACTTTGTCAGCTACGGCCAGACCCTCCAGGCATGGTCTGGGCTATCGTACTTGACAGGATTCCCCGACACCGACCCCAGCGGCCCTGCCAGTGCCTACTGCGATGCCGTTGGGGGCATGTCCGGCGCTCAGGCCGTGCTGCTTGCCCTTATTCACAGGGCGCGCACCGGCCAGGGTCAGTGGATAGACCTGTCCCAGTTCGAGGCCCTCTCTGCCCTTATGGAGACCCTGTTCCTGGACCTTAGCGTGAACAACCGGGGCGGTGCTGTTCAAAGGACTGGCAACCGTCTCCCTTATGGCAGTGGCGGTCCTCATGGCGTCTACAGGTGCAGGGGAGACGAACATTGGGTGGCCATCGCGGTGTTTACCGATGATGAATGGAGCGCTTTCGTTCAGGCTATTGATAGCCCATCCTGGGCCGTGAATGATTGCTACGCCACGACACAAGGCCGCCAGAGGGACGCAGACGAGCTGGACCGCCTGGTGGAATCCTGGACTGCGGAGCATACTCCGGAGGAAGTCATGCACCGTCTTCAGGAGGCTGGCGTCGCTGCTGGTGTAGTCCAGTCTGGTATAGACCTGCAGAATGACCCTCAGCTTAGGGAGCGTGGGTTCTTCCGTCAGGTTCCGGACGATCAAGGTGTCCTTCGCACCATCGAAAATGCCCCGTACAAGTTGTCCCGTACTCCTGGAGGGGCCGTCCGTGGTGCGCCGACATTCGGTGCCCACCAGGACTACGTTCTGCGGGATATTCTGGGCATGTCGGACGATGATTTAACGGAGTGCGCTATCGAGGGTGTCTTTGACTAGGCTTACCAACTAAATTACAAGCGCCAAATAAGAGCAAGGGGGTCTTGAGCATGGAAGGGCGTTATTCTAATGGACTGATGTTTGCGATGACCAGTTGCAATGACCCCGCCAAAGAGCGGGAGTTTAATGACTGGTATAACCATATTCATCTGCCGGACGTGACCGCTCCGGGTATATACAGCCACGCCACTCGTTTTGCCAACACCAGTGCCAACATCAGACCTGGAGAAGGCGGATATATCGCCCTCTATGAGACCAACTGGGAGGACCTGGCGGAAGCAGTGGCAACGGAACGACAGGCTCTCGACATAGTGAGAGCACAAGGCCGTGTCACTTCTCTAATAGAGAACGTGCTGGTGAGCACCTTCAAGAGGCTGGGCGGTGAGTTCCGCAGTTCCGGCCGTCCTGTACGCGGGATACTGGCGGTGTTGTCTAACTGTACGGATGCCGCCCGGGAGGGCGAGTTTAACAACTGGTACAACGATGTTCACATCCCTGACGTTCTCGACACGGGGCTGTACCACACGGCCTACCGATTTGAAAGCCAGGACGCCCAGGCGACCCGTGGGAAATATCTGGCCCTGTACGAGACCGACCATGGTGACCCGGGAAAGGCGACGCATGAGTTGGGAAAACACTCGCCCCGTTGGAAGCAAGACGGGCGGATGCACGATGCCCTGGAAGTGCTGTTCGCCATATCCGCCAGACGTATATGGCCCAGGGACTAGGGGCCGAGCGTAATTGAAGAGGAGGTTGCTACTATGGTAAGTCCCGTAGACCCCAATGAGGTCCGTCTCACAGGTGAAAACTCATATATCCGCTTGGGTGAGCAGGAGGGCGGCCCATTGACGACCCGCTCCAGCCACTGGAGGGTCCTCTACTCCCCGGCTGGCCCCGGGCACGTCCTTTTCATACAGAGCGAACTTACAGACAACCAGGTCAGAATCTACGCCGACAACGTTGCACTGGTCCGCTGGTTGCAGGGAGAGATTGAGAGCACTATCTACGAGGGATTCGCCGACGAAAGTACGCCGGTGTCTGATGCGTGCTTCGTCAGGTATGGTGACGTCAGGTCATTCTCCACCGAAAAGGTCGTCTCCGGGGATACTGAGATTTCTCTAACCTGGTACGATTTTGTGGAGCCTTTCGTGGTCCGCTCCCAGCCTGGCAGCACCCCCGGGCGGCCTCATGGTGTATACAACACCCACGTGCCCGCCCGGAAGGCGCAGCTAACCGTCAACGGCAAGCTGGCAAAGGGTCGGCCATTCCCTATGGACAGGAGCGGGCATGTGAGCAGCACTTGCTCCCTTGCATGGTCTGAGACCTGGGTGAGGCCGCGTTAACGAACCTCTGAAAAATCGTCATTCCGGCCTTGGGTCGGAATCCAGACGTTTGGAGAATCTGGATACTGACTCTCCCCAGCGAGTCTTCGATTTTCGCCAGTACGATGGGTTGATGGGTCGCCGTTTCCGACTTACTCAGAGGCTTCTTAGATACTACACAGCCGGAGGGATATATGGACCTGGGATTGCAAGATAAAGTTGCTATAGTTACCGGAGCCAGCATGGGCATAGGGAGAGCGACCGCCCTGGCCCTAGCCAGCGAGGGGGCAGACCTCGCCATCTGCGCCCGCGGTATGGAAGCCCTTGAGGAGGCCGCGACGGAGATACGGGCCAAGACAGGCCGCAAAGTCCTGCCCGTCAGAGCAGACATGACCGTTCCCGATGACATAAAGGGTTTGGTCGCATCTACCGTCGCCGAGTTCGGCGGACTCGACATCCTGGTCAACAACGCGGTGAATGCCGCCGCTGCACCATTTATGGAGCTTACCGATGAGAACTGGAACAATCACATTAACGTGAAGGTGATGGGCTATATCCGGTGCGCACGGGAGGCTATCCCTCACATGCAGAGACGGGGCGGCGGTCGAATTATAAATATCGGAGGCATGGCCGCCAGGAGCAGTGGTGAGCTTACCATGAGCAGCGGCGTGACCAACTCCGCCGTGTCCAATCTCTCCAAGAACCTCTCCAACCAATTCGCTAGAGATGGAATCCTGGTCAACTGCATACATCCCGGTGGGACCAGGACCCCCAGGCTGGCCATGATTATCGAGAGACGGGCCAGGGATGCCAACACCAGTCTGGAAGAGGAGACACGCCGTTCGGGGAGCGGCATCCCGATTGGGCGTCTGATTGAGCCGGACGAGATAGCTGCCAGTGTAGTGTACCTGGCCTCCAACAAGGCTATTGCCGTCACCGGCCAGACCATAGCGGTAGATGGTGGCGGGGGCTTGGGGATATACTACTAGCCGGTCCACCGTCGGTCCATAGAAAGGAAACGTGAAGATGGCATCATTTTGGGAGAGCATAAAAATTGACGATAACGACATGAGGCTCCACGTAAGTGTACCTGAAGGGACTGGGCCATTTCCGGCGGTCGTAGTCATTCAGGGTCAGGCAGGGATTGACGATTTTCTACGGGAAATCACGGAACGCTTGGCCAGCGCCGGATATGTGGGAGTGGCCCCTGAGTTGTACCATCGTGACGGCCCGGACTGCCAGGACGATGGCCCGACACGAAGGGCCAGGCTTCTGGATGTCAACATCATTAAAGACGTGAACGCCACCATTGATTTCCTAAAGGGGCATCGATCGGTTGACGGCGAGCGGCTGGGAATAGTCGGGTTCTGCATGGGTGGACGGGTTGTCTACATGATGTCAGGGATAAACCCAAATCTCAAAGCCGGGGCAGCCTATTATGCGGCCAGCGTGATGGTGCCCTGGGGAGATGGCCCGGCGCCCTTTGACCGGACATCGGAGATACATTGTCCGCTAATTGGACTATTTGGAGAGGATGACACTAACCCATCGCCCGAAGACGTGGGGAAGATGGACGCGGAGCTTACCAGACTTGGGAAGGCCCATGAGTTCCACTCCTACGCCGGAGCCAAGCACGCCTTCATGACTACTGGGGGCAACAACTATCATGACGTGGCCGCCCAGGACGCATGGCCCAAGACCCTCGCTTTCTTCGAGAAGCACATGGGTAAGGTGGCGGCAGCTTCTGCTTGATGGTCTATCTGGGCTGGATAGGGACTGAGCAAAGAAGAGGGCGGATAGGCCATCAGTAGGTCTTGATTTCCAGACCGTGACCGCTGGGGTCTTTGAAGTAGACGGCCTTCCCCAGTCCCTTGGCTCCGGTGGTCATGCCGGGACCCTTCATGTTGTCAGCACTATATGGGCCGTCTCCGTAGGCTATGCCGGACTCCCGGATCCTCTGGAAGACCTGCTCAAACTCATCGGGTTCCATGGCGAAGGCGTAGTGAATACCTCGAATGTCGTCGGACTGGCGAAAGTCCAGGTTGAGCGTATCGTTGACTCTGACCGCCAGGAAGGGGCCGACCTCTCCCAGGTCGTCGAAACCGAATATCCTGGTATAGAACTCCACGGCCTCTTCTCTATCCCTGACTGGCACTATGGTGTGGTCAAGAAACGTAGCCATGTCGTCACTTCCTCTACAAATTAGATGCGTCTTGGGGCAAGTGGTCCTGTTCAATTTTACTCTAGCTATTCTCCCTTGGGATGTCAATGAGGAGTCCTTTGCAGACGCAAGTGCAAAACTCAATAGTTGGCTCACAATGGGGCTATCGTCATCCCTGTCTGCCGACAGGCAGACAGGTGAAAACGGGCATCCATATTCCGGTATAAGATGAAACGCCCTAGATTCCTTCCGCCCTCGGCGGACCGCAGGTGGACGAGGGATGACAGGTCCCGGCCCGCTGCAGGTAGGAACAAGGAGCTTCGTCACAAGTTACGTAAAGGTCTCGTGATGAGGTACTGCGCACCGGTATTCTCTTGACCAGTGACGTATAATGATGCTGATGATTGTATAATTATGCAAAGGAGGGGAGATTATATGCCTGAGGACATGAATTTCTTCGATGGAGTATATAGTCAGAGGCAGTTCACACGGTACAAGACCGATCCAGTACCCAAGGAGGCCATTGATAAAATCATTGAGGCGACAACCAAGGCCCCTAACGGTGGCAACGCCCAGCCATGGCACTTCGTAGCCATTACTGATCGCAACCTGGTGGAGGAAGTAGGGCGACATTACCGCGAGCAGTGGATAGCAAACACGGGAGGCGGCGTAGAAGGCGAGAAATCCCCACCTGGCGAGTCGCGAGTCTATCAGTTCGCCAGATACCTGGCTAACCATATCCATGAATCGCCGGCATTGCTGATTGCATGTGCCGACCACAGCCGGGGCTACATGCCCTATACCCCCGGAGAGCCTATAGTACCAGGTCGCTATGCGTCCTCTCTTTGGCTGGCGATTCAGAACATGTTCCTGGCGGCCCGTGCCCAGGGTCTTGGAACCCGAATATGTGGCATAGGCCGTAGGGATACGGAAGTAAGGGAGCTATTGGGACTTCCCGACCATATGGAGACGGTGGTCCTCAGTCCCCTTGGATACCCCAGAGGAAGGTTCGGCCCTGCCGACCGCATGCCGGCCTCCCAGTTCACCCACTATAACCGTTGGGGCAATAGGGCCAATGGCAACTTCAAGACCGACGGCGTCAGTACAGAGGTCGGGTTGATGGAAGCCATGAACACCCAGAGGCAGATGACCCGCTACAAGCCCGATCCTGTTCCCATTGAGGCCATTAACAAAATGATTGAGGCGGCCACCAAGGCCCCAAGCGGTGCCAACTGTCAGGCTTGGGAGTTCATGGTCATCACCGAGCCGAGCCTGGTATCTGTGGGCAGTCGCCACTACCGGGTGCAGTGCTTAGGGTCCCGGGGAGGAAGCCCTGAAGGGCCTCCAGATGAGCCGAGGGTCTATCAGTTTGCCAGATACCTTGCCAATCACATCCACGAGTCTCCAGCACTGATGTTGGTGAGCGTTGACCATAAGCGGGGCTTTATACCCTACAATCCCGACGAACCCATGAACAGGGAACGTTACGCCTCCTCCTTCTGGCTGGCTATTCAAAACCTTTTCCTGGCAGG
>JAGWBG010000078.1 GCA_021296015.1 Dehalococcoidia bacterium
GCGACACGTTGGCCCGACCCACTATGGGGCCTCCGGTGGCGTTCAGCCTGCTCGCCATCTCCTTGAAGGTGAGGCGCAACTCGGGGTCCGACTTGTGGGAGAGAACTCCGTCTGAGTAGTCCACGTCGTCGGGCGATACGTCCCAGATTGTGGCAGTTCGCTCAATCATCTGCCGCCTGATGTCGTGGGCCGCCTCGTAGCAGGCCCATCCGGTCTTGAAGGCGACGCCACTCCCGCCGGTATTAGAGGTAAAGCCTATAGAATCCGTGTCTCCCACGGCCGGCTTCACGTCCTCCACCTGAATACCCAGTACCTCGGCGAGCTGCATGGCAACGGCTACCCTTGTGCCCCCGATGTCGGGCGACCCCTCAACCAGGCTGATGGTCCCGTCGGAGTTGACGCTGGCTATGGCGCTGGATGGCCCCGTATTGTTTCGCCAGAACCCGCTGGCCACACCCCGGCCCCGGCGTCGCCCGGACGGTCCGGTCTTTTCCAGCGGGGGAGCGGAGTAGTGCCCGTGTTCCTTGGCTGCCCGGACGGTCTCCAGATAGCCAATGGGAGGGAATCTGAGACCGGTTACCTGACGAGTGCCCTCCTTGGCCCCGTTGATGAGGCGAAATTCCAGGGGGTCCATGCCAATCTTCTCGCATATCTCATCTATGACGGTCTCTGCGGCGAAGGCGGCGGCGGGCGCGCCGGGCGCCCGGTAGGCGGCGGTCTTGGGCTTGTTCAACACTACGTCGTACCCTTCCACACGGGCGTTGGCGAGGTCGTAGGGACCGAAGATGCACTGGACACCGGCACTCACCGGCGAGCCTGGGTATGCGCCCGCCTCGTAAGCCAGATATGCCTCCGCGGCGGTGATGCGTCCTTCCTTACTCACGCCCATCTTGACTCTGAAGTGGCCGCCGGAGGTGGGGCCGGTGCCCTCGAATACCTCGGTACGGCTCATCGTCAGCTGCACCGGATGTCCCGTCTTTTTTGAGAGTAGGGCAGCGACAGGCTCCAGGTAGGTGCTCAGCTTCCCACCGAATCCACCTCCAATTTCCATGGGGATAACTCTGACCTTCGAGACGGGAATGCCAAGTATTCTGGCCGTATTCTCCCTTATGCCAAAATGGCCCTGGGAGCTGCACCAGACGGTAAGGTTGCCGTCGGTGTTCCACAGGGCCGTGGCGCTATGGGGCTCAATGTAGCCCTGGTGGACCGATGCGGTGTGGTACTCCCGTTCAACGACGACATCAGCCTCCTCGAACCCCTTGTCCGGGTCACCCACCTCCAGCACAAAATGGTTGGCTATATTGGTGCCCTTTTCAGGGTCGGCATCGTCACGCAGGCCACCGGGCCGGATACCTGGTGAATCGAAGAGGGCCAGCCGTTCGTGAAGGACGGGGGCGTCCCCCTTCATGGCATCCAGCACGTCCATGACCGGAGGCAGGACCTCGTAGTCCACGTCTATCAGGGATAGGGCCTCCTCAGCGATGTGCGGGCTTGTTGCGGCCACTGCCGCCACGGCGTGCCCCTTATAAAGGGCTTTGTCCTCTGCCAGGCAGTTATTGCTCATGAACTTGGGATTGGACATTGCGCCCTCTCCCAGATCAGCCGCTTTCCCGGAGAGTTTTGGCAGATCCGCCGAAGTCACCACGGCTTTCACCCCAGGGAGGGCCAATGCTCTACTGGTGTCAATGGACCTGATTCGCGCGTGGGGGTAGGGGCTCCTGAGTATTTTGCCGTAGAGAAGCCCCGGCAGCTTGACGTCGGCACCGTACCGGGCCTGACCCGTCACCTTGTCAGTTCCGTCGTGGCGAATGGGCCTCGTGCCCACCACGTTGTACTCCTGTGTGGATAGCACTATGTTGGAAGTCATCGGCTTTTCACCTCCCTATTTTCGACCAGTCCACAATCGCTCCTACAATTCTACCATAACCTGTGCAGAAATCATGGTGAGATTTGCCGAGAGATGATGACTGGACGTACTGCTCCGTCACACGTATAATTCCATTCGTGGAGAGGTACATGCTCTTTCTAAACAGAGTAATTACGTTCTTCCGCAACGTCTTCATCACGATGCCGTTGGGAAGAAAGATCAGACTACTTCCGACGAATATCTGGCTCAGGGCGCACCAACGACAGTGGTGCTGCGGCCATACTGGTGAGCCGGGATGTTGACGAAAGGTCTCTCCCTCCGGGTCGGAAGGGACCAATAGAGAATGACCGGAATGCTATAATAGGCATTAATTCGAGGGATAAAGGAATAGCTATGCAAAAGGAGCACATCAAGCTAACATCTCTGGCCCACTGCGCCGGTTGAGCCGCCAAGTTCAGTCCTGAGGACCTCGTGCAGGTCCTGAGCCAACTGCCCGTAATGAGTGACCCTAACCTCCTTGTGGGCACAGAGACCGGCGACGACGCCGGGGTCTACCGTATCAACGACGATACCGGTCTGGTGATGACGGTTGACTTCTTTCCGCCCATAGTTGACGACCCCTTCAACTTTGGGGCCATCGCCGTCGCCAACTCTCTCAGCGATATATACGCCATGGGAGGCAAGCCCCTTCTGGGTCTGAACGTCGTAGGCTTCCCTGTGGGCCTTCCCAAGGAGATTCTGGGAGAGGTGCTCAGGGGGGGCTATGCCAAAGCACAGGATGCCGGGTGCCTCATCATCGGCGGACATACCGTAGACGACCAGGAGCCCAAGTATGGCCTGGCAGCCGTGGGACTTGTGGAGCCGGGGAAACAGAACACCAATCCCCGTGCCAGGCCGGGTGATAGGCTGGTGCTGACCAACCCTCTGGGTACTGGAGTAATCACCACAGCGGGAAAGCAGGGGGTCGTGAGACCGGAAGTTCTGGACCATGCCGTGTCTGTTATGAGCACCCTCAACCGGGCCGCCTCGGAAGCGATGGTCAAAGTGGGGGCGAACGCCTGCACCGACATCACAGGCTTTGGCCTCATAGGACACCTGAACGGCATGATGCAGGGCAGTGGCACAAGTGCCAAAATCCGGCTATCAGGAATGCCCGTGATACCCGGTGTCTGGGAGCTTATTGGGGATGGCATAGCGCCCGGAGGAACGCATCGCAATTTGAGCAGTGCAGGCCCGTACGTAGAGTGGGAGGAGGACATATCTGAAGATGCCAAACTGCTGCTATGCGACGCCCAGACTTCCGGGGGCTTGCTTATCTCGGTGCCCGAGCAAAGGGTCAACCTGCTGTTGGAAGAATTAGATGCAGCCGGAGTAACCGGCGCTACAATCATCGGCGAGGTGCTTGCAGAGGGCAAAAGCAGAATTGAGGTGTCCGCCTAGATTTCACTTGTGGGAAAGGATGAGCAAGCCCCTATGGGCACGTTTACCGTACAGATTGCCATTGGAGACCCGGGGAGACAATGATGGGCTACGCTGGACGCCCTGGTTGACACCGATGCTTCGATCACTTCAGTGCCGTCGTCAATTCTCCGGGAGCTTGGAGTGAGGCCGCTGGCACAAGAGCGGTTCCGTTTCGCTCAGGGCGAGACGCGCACGATGGACGTGGGGCAAACCTGGGTGCGGATTGAAGGCAGGGAGAGAATTACCCTGGTAGTATTCAACGAAGAAGGGACCACACCATTCCTGGGAGCACTGGCATTGGACGCAATGTTCATGGGGGTTGACCCCGTTGCCCAGAAGCTGGTCCCGGTAGAGGGCCTGATGATGTAGCCGACACTAGGCCCTGTTTGCGTTTGACTAAGACTAGTCAGACTAGTATACTATTAAATATGGACCTAGTCTACTCGACATACGAAGCCAAGGCGCGGTTCTCGGAGGTCTTACGGCACGTGCGAGAGGGTCGGACCGTTACAATCTCCTATCGTGGAGAACCGGTGGCAGAGGTGCGCCCCTTCGAGCAGACACCTGGGACTATTGAAGAGAGGCTCAAAGAACTGCGAAGGCGTGGGATTCTCCAGCCCGCACACGGACCGAAGCAGCCGTTCAAGCCGGTGGCCCGTCTACCCGGCGCGCTGGAACGCTTTCTTGCCGAGCGGGAATAGTGGCCACTGCCTACGTCGACACTTCCGCGCTGATTGCCGTTGCCTTTGATGAACCGAGCGGTATTAGTATTAGCCGACGACTGGACCAATTCGAATGGCTAGTGTCTTCGAACTTCCTTGAAGCAGAAGTGCAGGCTGCATTCAAGCGTGAGAATCTAGTCTTTAACCGCCTTGTTCTCTTTGGTATTGAGTGGCTCTATCCAGACCGGCCATTGACCCGGGAGTTCGAGACTGTGCTGGCAGTCGGCTACCTTCGAGGCGCCGACCTATGGCATGTGGCCGCGGCCCTCTACTTGGCCCAAGACCCAACCTTAATCACCTTCGTCACGTTAGACGCCCGGCAGCGGGCTATGGCCTCAGCGCTGGGATTTCAGATTTGAGTCTTTACAGCGTCACGCGGTCCTTCTCGTAGCGATGCGTGGATGCCCCACGGCAAGCCCATCTTGAACAATGGCTCATGGGACACGGTGCCTGCACGGGAAGTGGAACTGGACAAACCAAACAATCTCGTGTCCCCCGAGGCCCATCGGAAACTTCAAACATGGTGGCTTGCGGTCATCAGAGGAAACCCGACCACACCGAATTGGGACATCGCCAGCGCTTGCAAAATTCGGGGTAAACCGGGTCTTCTTCTCATAGAGGCGAAAGCCCATGAAAAAGAACTGTCCGAGCAGAACGAGTGTGGCGGCAAGAACAGTGAGAATCGCGAACGGATTCGGGAAGCGATTGCGGAGGCGTCCGTAGGTCTGGCATCAAGACCGTAGACCCTTGGAACATATCGCGAGACCATCATTACCAGCTATCCAACAGGTTTGCCTGGTCTTGGAAACTGGTTTCCCTCGGTATC
This sequence comes from Dehalococcoidia bacterium, assembly GCA_021296015.1. Lineage (GTDB taxonomy): Bacteria > Chloroflexota > Dehalococcoidia > Lucifugimonadales > JAGWBF01 > JAGWBG01. The sequence goes on from JAGWBG010000078.1 coordinate 4,877, forward strand.
CCCGTCACGGGCCGGGCGGCGCAGCAGGTTCCACTCCGCTCTGGCGCACCCGTAGCTTCCACCGCGCCCAAACAACCGCCAGCAGGGGTGTGGACAACATGCCCACCACCATCAATATCAAATACTGGGGAGGAACGTGCATCCACGAGCCGCCGATGGCCAGGAGATAGTAGCGGCACATACGCCCAATCACGGTGGCTGAGGTATATCTCCAGAGAGGGTAGTTGGAGCTGGGAGCCAGTACCCTTATCGGATAGAAGGGAAAGGGAGTGACAGCCAATATCGCAATTGTCGCCCAGGGTTGCCAATAGAAGTACCGTACCGCTTTTTTATAAATAGTCGTTTGTTTCACCGGGGCAACCGGGCGGAGTTCAAAGGCTTTTTTGATAACAACGTAGTCTATGATGCAGGCTATCATCGTGGCAACGCCGCCGACAACAGCTACCACCCAGGGACTGTAGATGGCCGCGGCAAAAAGCACACCCGGCTCGTTGGGCAAGTATACGAAGCTGTTCGACGGTATGGAATACCAGAAGTACAGCACCAATTGCCACAAGGGGGCGTACAGGACCCAGACCAGGAGGGTACAGACCAGGGCAGGGGCCAAAGTGCCCGTCAGGACCCAGATCTTGGGGCTATCTTTGGCCCGATGACCCAGGGCCATCACGTTGCTATAGCACTCTCCCCAGGCCGGACTTGATTTGGGCCAAGCCTGGAAGAGTTTGAGTTGGTTGAGGCCAAGTCTATTCATCAACCGGGGCACCTTCTTCAGGGGCTAGACTAGAAACGAGGGGCTACCGGTCCTTTGGTCTATTCTCGACTATGGGAAACCTTTGCCGAGGTCTGGCGATGGCGCCAGCCGTCTATCATAGAAGCCCGGTGCACGCATTGAACGGTACAGTAGGAAGCACAGGGCTTCTCCATGAAATATTGCCGCCGCATGTCCTCATGAGAGTAGTGTTCCAGGGGCACACCGGGATACCCACGTTGCTGGGAGCACCAGTGCACCAGACCGTATTCGTCCACGTAAAGGTAACGGGCGCCGGCGCGGCATTTCCACCGGTTGGGTCGTCCCTGGACAAGGTTCTCCCCAAATCGGTCTAACCAGGCGAAGATGCCAGGGCCTTTCCCTCGAACAATGTCCCGGTAGATAGTTTGCTGACGCTGGCTCAGGGGTTTCGCCTGTCCGTTGCCGGAATGAATAATGCCCAAAGAGGTGGGGAATCCCAGTTCCCGGGCGCGGCGGACTACCACCTGGGCATCTTCCGGGTTTTCAACCGCCGACCCGAGGACGGCATTGACGTTGACGCCAAACCCGGCGTACTTGGAGAGCAATACCAGCTTGCTATCGAGGACCTTCAAGCTCTTCATGGAGGCTTCGTCAGGGTCCACGTAGTCAATCGAGACCTGCAAATAGTCCAACCCCGCTCCATTGAGTTTTTTGATGCGTTGTTCGGTCAGCAGATAGCCGTTGGTAATTAAGGTCGCAATGATTCCTCGCCGGCGTATGTGGGCAACGACATCCTCCAGTTCAGGATGCAGTAACGGCTCGCCACCGCTGATGGTAATGAGGGAAGTACCCCGGGAAGACAGGTCGTCAATGCGCCGGCGCAGCAACTCCAGGGGCACCGGCTCTGAGACGTGGTCGTACTCATTGCAGTAAGCGCAGGCGAGATTGCAACGCCGCGTCACCACCAGGTGTGCCAGGATGGTATGGCGGGTCGAGAGCAGGGCTTTAGCCACCATCCGAGCGCCCCGAAGACCCCGGGGGACACGCCTTAATGTCATTTTAGTGGGCATCAACCCGGTCGCTGGTAAGTGCTTACTTGTGCCGGCTTTCATTGGCTATAAATTGGATAGTCTCCAATATATGTTGGTGGAGGGTAGGTTTGTAGCTCCACGATTAACGCAGACGCGCAGTGAACGGAGTAGCCCCCATCATTTTCTTGTTC
>JAGWBG010000079.1:0-7517 GCA_021296015.1 Dehalococcoidia bacterium
GGCCTGGTAGACGATTTGTCCAAGCTGTGCCAGGCCAGCGGTATGGCCGCGAGGCTGGATGCCCGGAAGATACCTGTCCATGCTGCTTTGAGAGAGGCCTTCCCCTGGAAATACCTGGATATGACCCTGGGTGGAGGCGAAGACTATCAGCTTCTCTTCACGGCACCCGAAGAGTTGATGGAGGGGGTACTGTCCCTCCTGTCTCCCCCCGCTACCGTCATCGGTGAGATTATGGATGGAGAACCCGGACAGGTCACGGTGTTTGACTCGAAGATAGGAAAGACGCTGAGCTCCCCTAGCGGAGGTTGGGACCATTTTGCGCCCGATGATTCTTCCAGGCACTCAGGCACCCACTCAGGGCAAGCTCAGAGGGAAGGGGAAGCCTAGATGTCTTCCCTTCTGAGTCTGGTGAGCCATAGCCCGGAGAGTACCCGTGAGATTGGCCGTATTCTGGGACAGGCGGCTGAGGCAGGAGATGCCTTTCTTCTCACGGGGCCTCTGGGCGCTGGCAAGACCTGTCTCACCCAGGGCATAGCCTGGGGACTGGGAGTAGAGGGTTATGCGAGAAGCCCCACCTTTGTGCTTGTTACCCGCTATCGGGGCAGGCTCACCCTTCATCACATAGACCTCTTCAGGATAGAGGACCCATTGGAGGCGTGGGACCTGGGTCTGGACGAATACCTCTCCGATAGTGGAGTATGTGTAGTAGAGTGGGCGGATAGGGCCGTTGAGGTTTTCCCCCCGGATTGCCTGTGGATAAATCTGGAGTACGGCTCCGAAGAGACGGAACGGCAGATTGACATAAACGTGAAGGAAGGGACGCACACCCGGCTTCTGGATGGGTTGAAGCGTGCCCCGGCGTGGAAGAGTGGTAATGTTGAGACCGGTTAAATTCCGGCATCTCCGTAGCTGACTTGTGTCCGAACGGTCGAAGAGAAATGCTGCTGGCTATTGATACATCTACTAGGTACGCAGGCGTCTCCTTGTGGGACGGCGATCGGGCTATCGCTGCCCTCTGCTGGTATTCCTCCCATAACCATACGTCTGAACTCATGGCTGCCATCATGCAAATACTCGGGCGGGCTGAAGCTGGTCCGGCTGATCTGGAAGCTATCGCCGTAGCCCTAGGCCCCGGCGGTTTCAGCGCGTTAAGGGTCGGCTTGAGTTGCGCCAAGGGCTTAGCCATGCCTACCAATACCCCTCTTATAGGGGTGGGTACCCTGGAGATGGAGGCATATCCCTACGCCAGCACCGGTCTGCTCATCTGCCCGGTGTTGGACGCAGGCAGGGGAGAGGTAGCCAGCGCGTTCTTTCAAGAGTCTGAGGGCCGATGGGGAAAGCTGGTGGAGGAGAAGGTCTGCACGCCGGAGGAGCTTGTGGCGGTTATTTCGGAAACTACCCTCTTCTGCGGAGAAGGCGTCCCTCAGCGCAGTAGCTACCTGCGGCAAGCATTGGGCAGCAGGGGTGTCGTGGTGAGCTTCCACACTCCGGCCACCCGGCTGTGGTCCCTGGGCGTCCTGGCCGGACAACGGCTGAAGAAGGGAGATGTGGATAGCATGGCGACTCTTCAACCCCTCTATCTTCGCAGACCCAATATAGGCACTCCCAACCCACCCCAGAGGATAAGTCAATAACCAGGAGTAGGTGAGAGGATGGAACGGACGTTAGTGATGATAAATCACGACGGATTGCAGCGGGGACTGGCCGGAGAGGTAATCTCCCGGCTGGAGTCTCGAGGTCTGAAAATTGTAGCCATGAAGATGCTCCAAATGGACGAAGCGAAGGCCACACGCCACTATGAGCCTCACGTGGGGAAGCCCTTTTTCGAGGGACTGATGAAGTTCATTACCTCCAGCCCCCTCCGCGCAATGGTCTTGCAGGGCGAGAACGCAGTGGAGACAACGCGGAACACTATGGGCACTACCAACCCCCTGGACGCCTCTCCGGGAACTATAAGAGGGGACTTGGCCACGGACATCGGGCGCAATCTCGTTCACGGCTCCGATTCTCCCGATACGGCCAAAAAGGAGATTGAGATTTTCTTCTCGCCGGAAGAGGTACTGGACTATCCCAGAAGCGTGGAACCCTGGGTCACAGAATCCTGACCACCTGGGCTGCTCCGGCCCATAGCTGGTCCAGGCTGTAATACTCGCGCTCCTCGGTCCCGAAGAGATGGACTACGACATCGCTATAATCCAGGAGGATCCAGCCAGATTGGGCAGTGCCCTCCCTGTGGTGCAGTGCTATACCCGAATCCTTGAGGGCTTTGACTATATCCTCCTGAAGGGACTCCAACTGGCGGCGGCTTTCGGCGCTCATAATCACGAAGTAGTCGGCGAAGCCTGCCAACCGGCGTATATCAAGCATAGCGATGTCTTCGGCTTGTTTCTCCGATGCTAGCTCTACCACCGCGCGTGCGACTTCGTCAGGGTCCAGGATGAACTCCCTTCAGGCAAAAGAGTGTGTCTTACCTGGATTATAGACCACATGTATCATAGGGTCAATGTTGCCCACTGGTGAGGTTAGCGTTTGGTTCATTGCTCATCTCTGGGCAAAGGGTCCCGACCCCTCGTGTACTCGCCTTGACACTCCAACAAAACGGAATATATAGTTACGCCATCGGCGCAGGCCTGAGTCGAGAGGATTTGGGCCGTGTCAGAGGCGCAGCCAAGCACAGGTGATAGAACGGAGTGGAGGTGTAGGAGTTGGCTAATGAGTATGACGTGGTAATCGTAGGTGGCGGAGCAGCGGGCCTTACCGCGGGCATGTACGCTGCCCGTTATGGCATGAGGACGGCGATAGTAGAGCGGATGATGGGAGGAAACCAGATTATTAACGTGGACAAAATCGAGAACTTCCCCGGTTTTCCCCAGGGTGTCTCCGGTGCTGAGCTAGGCCCCCTTATGCAGGAGCAGGCGATGGATGCCGGGGCCGAGTTTGTGATGGCGGAGGCCACGGACGCCGTTCTGGATGGTCCCTACAAGGTGATCAGGACCAGTGACGGCGACTACAGGGCCAGGGCGTTGATAGTGGCCGCCGGGTCAAGCCTGAGAAAGATGGGTATCCCTGGTGAGGAGGAGTTTTACGGCAGCGGGGTGTCCCATTGCGCCACCTGTGACGGTCCTCTCTTCAAGGGAGAGGTCGTGGGTGTGATAGGTGGTGGCGACTCGGCGGGAGACGAGGCCCTGACACTGACCGAGTACACGGATAGAGTCATCCTCTTCCACCGGGGTGACAGGCTTGACGCCCAGAAGATAATTCAGGACAGGGTCATAAGGAGTCCCAACGTGGAGATAATTTACAACACCACGGTGGAGGCCATCCTTGGAGATGGCCTGGTGACCGGAGTCCAGGTGCGGAACAAGATTACCAACTTCTCCGACCGCATGAGCCTTGCGGGCGTCTTTGTATACGTGGGACTTGAACCCAACACGGAATTCGTGCGTGGCATAGTCAAGACGGACAACGCCGGGCACATCCCGGTGAACACCTGGATGGAGACCGACGTGCCCGGAGTCTACGCAGCCGGCGACATAAGGCAGAACTCGGCAGCCCAGCTTGTCAGTTCGGCAGGTGATGGCGCCACGGCGGCCACGGCGGCCTTCCGGTTCATAAGCGGCCAGTAGAGAGCAGGAGATACGAATGAAAGCTACGACTCGATTCAGACAGCTACTCAACTCGGGCAAGATGGTGGTGGCACCCTTCATCCTGAACGCCCTCCACGCCCGGATCGCCGAGGATACCGGCTTCGAGGCGGTGTACATGACCGGCTCCGGTACCTCCGCCGAGAAGGGATTCCCCGACGTGGGCCTCCTCACCCAGACCGAGATGGTACAGAACGCCCGGTACATCGCCAGGGCCGTTTCGGTGCCGGTAATATCCGACGCCGACACCGGGTACGGCAACCCCATCAACGTCCGGCGCACGGTGCAGGAATACGAAGATGCCGGTGTGGCGGCCATCCACATAGAAGACCAGTTGTTTCCCAAGAAGTGCGGCTTCTTCGAGGGCAAGCAGGTCATTCCCCAGGAGGAGATGGTCCAGAAGATTCGCGCGGCCCTGGACGCCCGCACGGACCCCGACTTCACCATCATAGCCCGATGCGACGCCTACGCCGTCACGGGCTGGGAGGATGCGGTAAAGAGGTGTCGCGCCTACATGGAGGCCGGGGCGGACATGGTGTTCGTTGACGGCATCAAAACGGTGGACGACCTTCATGCCTATGCCAGCGACCTCAAGGACTGCCCCCGTATGTATAACGGCGACCTGCTACCCACGCAAGATGTGGACCGCATGGGTTACAAGCTGATGATTTGCGGCAGCACAATATGGCTGGTGTACAAGGCCGTCAGGGACTCCTTCGAGGAGCTGAAGTCCACTGGCAAGGTGAACCCCGAACGCTACGCCTCCCGATGGGACGTTGCCAACCTCCTGGGCCTGGACAACATCTACGAGATGGAGCGCAAGTACCAGGTGTCGGAGACAAGGTCTTCGGTCTAAGACCTAAACAGGCCGAGGGCTCGGCAAACTGTTCGAGTAAAAGTCCTTCTCAGATAACGCGCCCTTATTGTACAGACAGGAAAGCTTGAAAACTCATCAAAACGTCTGTACAATAAGGGCGCGGGATATGAATGGGATGAGGCCAAGCGGTAAGACAACCTGGTGAAGCATCGCGGCGTTGACTTCTCACACATGGAAGCTTTCGAGTGGGAAACTGCTATTATCAAGCCAAACCCTCGACACGGTGAAGCCCGCTGCATAGCCCTCGGATACATCGGAGACAGGCTATATTTCGTGGTTTACACCATGCGGGGAGACAGGTGCCGCATCATCAGCCTGCGCAAGGCCAATTCCACGGAGGAGAGACAGTATGCCCAAGCTTAAGCCAACTCACATCAGCCCTACACCCGAAGAGGATGACGAAATCAACAGGGGCATTGCCAGGGACCCCGACGCCCCGGAGTTGGACGATGAATGGTTCGCCCGCACCCGGCCCGCAATTGAGGTACATCCTGAACTGGTGGAATATTCCCTTCGGAGGCGCGGCAAACAGAAGGCTCCAACCAAGGAGCGGGTGACGCTGCGACTGGATGCCGACATAGCGGCCCACCTTCGTTCCAGTGGCCCCGGCTGGCAGACTCGACTCAATGAGACACTGCGCCGAATTGTATTCGGGTCGTAACATGAGAGGTAGCATCCAACGTCACGCCGTCCGAGGAGATAGGCCCAGGAGTACCTGATGGCTCGACTCAAGAAGTTGGCGGCGTGGAAGGAGAGAAATTGGCCTCATCACAGAAATTGGAATATGTCCTGACTGTTACAACCATACTTGGCAAGAGCCAAGAGCATAATTACCCCCTGTCCAATAACCGAGAGGAGGCATTGAAACGTGTTAGAGAGGTCGCACGCTCTGTAGTGCAGGCATTGGCAGGTAAATCTAACTTGCCCCTGGTGCTTCTACAAAATCCGGTTACCCTCTACAGGACAACCCATATAGTCAGTGTGTCTCCTCACTTTAGAGGGCCAGAAGCTCAAATAGAGCCTATAGAACAGGCAGCTTTGGGATTTCTCAGCCGTGAAAGGTAGCCCCCGATAACGCAGCCCAGGCTCCCCCCAAAACAGTAGGGGCGACACGTATGCCGCCCCCACAGGGAAGATCAGACTCTCCCGGCTAATGGGCGCCTGCCCTGTCCTGGTACTCCCGCTCCGTGGTCGCCGCCTCCACCTGGTAATATTCGGGCAGGCTGATAAGCTCCTCCACCCTTCTTCTGCGGACGGCCACCTCCTCGGCACTGATGCCCGTCAGGCCCGTGTCCTTCAGCTTCCCGTACACGTCCAGCAGGGCGGTGGCGGCTGCAACCATGGGTGTGGTGGCGTAGATGATGATTTGATAGCCCAGGGACGCGTACTCCTGCACCGATATATCGTCGGCCCCGGCAATGACCAGCAGGGGTACGTCAGGCACGCCCTTCCGGAAATGGTCCAGGTCCGCCTTCTCCCGGACTCCGCGAGGCATCACCGCATCCACACCAAGGTCCCGCAGGGCAAGGCCCCGGCGTATCGCCTCGTCCATGGAGCCTTCCACGGCGGAGAAGGCGTCGGTGCGACCGATAATTAGAAAGTCCTTGTCCCGGCGAGCCTGGAGGGCGTAGCGCATCTTCTCCAGGAACTCGTCCAGGGGCGTGATATGCTCCAGGCCCATGTGGTAGGAGGCCCGCTTGGGGTATACCTGGTCCTCTATGTGCATCCCCGCCAGCCCGGCATCCTCGTATGTCCTGACCGCGTGCATGGTATGGACCGGGTCTCCGTACCCCGCTCCGGCATCGCATATAACTGGAAGGGGGACCGCTTGTGCTACCTTCCGGGCAACCTCGACCTGCTCCGTCATGGTCATAAGGGGCTCCGTGACGGCCAGGTGAGCGCCGGACATGTAGCCTCCCGTGTAAACGGCCGAGAATCCCAGGGACTGCACCACGCGTGCGCTGATGGGGTCGTAGGCTCCGGGGGCGACTATGGTCTCGCCCTTGCTCAGGCTTGCTCGCAGGTCACTTCTTACCGATGGCATATTGCGCCTCCTTGCTTTTTCCGCTCTATGATATTTGGGCACCATAGCCGTGTCAACCGTGAGACTGGATAGGGCAGAGCAATCACATTTCAGGAGATAATGCGTGGGGTCAAGCCCCCTTCAATCTCATTGCTATGAAAGTCCGCTTCCTCCCTCCTTGCGGGGGAGGATTGAGGTGGGGGTTATCACCCCTATCCTAAAAAGGGGAAGGGACAACTTGGGCTGGAGGCGACCTTTCGACGCTGAAACGGAGAGTTCCATGCTTTGTAGTAAGAGGGTAAATGCTTTACACTCTGGGGTAAGGCCAGCCATAATTGACACCGTTACCGTTGCAGTCCGGAAAGGAGTTACCCGGTGAGGATTTATCTAGCCGCCCGGAACTATCGCCTCGACGAACTGAGGGGATATGCCGACGACCTGCGAACGATGGGGCACCAGGTCACTTCTCGATGGCTCCAGGGACGCCACCAGGCTCCAGGCTCCCTGGACCACCCCCAATGGCCCGGCATTGCCCAGGAGGACGTGGACGACCTGGCAGCCGCCGACGCCGTAATCTCCATTACCGAGCAGGTCCGAGGAGGCGGAGGAGGACGCCACGTGGAGTTTGGTCTGGGGCTGGCCTGGGGCAAGCGGATGCTTCTCGTGGGCGCTGCGGAGAACCTGTTTCACACTCTCCCCTCCGTTGAGGCCTATCCCACGTGGGAGGATGCCCTTGCAGGGCTGGGGAGCGAGGGGGCTGAGTCGAATCCATGATTAAAGCTCAGGTTGGCCCTACCATTCCCGACCATTAGAATGATTATGAAGATACTTTCTAGCTGCCCAGACGGACGGAGGGGCGGTTTGCTTCAGATCCCCCTTTCTATTGGGACTTCATTGGCCCTGCTTTTTCTTCTTGCGGCCGTGATGGGCTGCGCTGATGCCACTCCTACCCCCGCGCCCACACCAACTCCTA
>JAGWBG010000079.1:7563-7912 GCA_021296015.1 Dehalococcoidia bacterium
GATTGGGGACCTTCTTGCCATGGTCCCGGCAGACTATGAGCTGGTCATATTCGCCGATTTGAGCACCATACTAGGGGACCCCACCTTGAAAGAAGCCCTGGATAACCAGGGTATACTTGCCTTGCTGGGTCCAGTAGCCGGGCCAATCCAGGACCTGACGGATGCTATGGCCATGGCCAGCAGCGAAGACGGCGTGTTGGTGGCGCTGAGGGGCAACCTTGAAACAGCAGCCTTCCTCGACGCCTTGAAAACACCGGGGTCCGAGCCTGAGTCTGAAAGCTACGGTCAGTTCCAACTTTACGATTTTGACGTGAACATTGCCCTTCTCACGATAAACATGGCAGTAAGC
>JAGWBG010000080.1 GCA_021296015.1 Dehalococcoidia bacterium
CGAAAGTTCGATAGAGACGCGGACTACTCGTCATTGGCCAGTCAGTATGGCTTGCAAGTGCTGAAAGGCTCCGAGCTTGATACCCGGTTTGGGCATTTCTTGGTCTACGGCGTAAATGACGGGCTGCTGAAAGCTATAGATTTTTCGAACGTGACCATGGACTCCCATGAGCTAATCAGGGAAGCAAGAGAACATGGAGCAATCGCCGTTCCTGCCCATCCCGGCAGGACTGGAATCGGGCTATGCGAGTTCATTGAACAAGGATTCGAGTTCCCAGAGGTGCAGATTGTGGAAACCCTCAACGGGGGTAGTCGCAAGGGCGAGAACGAAAGGGCGCTGCATCTTGCCCAGAAGCAACAATTGCACGAAATTGGCGGGAGCGATGCGCACCTGGTCAGCAACATCGTATCATGTATGACCAGCTTCAAGGCAGAAATAGGGAGTGAGCAAGCGCTGGTGGAAGCGCTTCTGTCGGGAGAATTCGCCCCCGTTCGCCTTGAAGATACTCTACCCGGTAATTCTCCAACAGGTAAATAAGGAGTCGGATAATGGTGCTGGAACTGGACTACGACAGGTCCCTCCTGGGCAAGGACCACCGGGCAGGACCAATTGAAGTGACCAAGGAGTTAATTCAAGATTTCTGCAAGGCCATTGGAGAGACAAATCCAATTTATACCGATGAGGAAGAGGCCAGAAAGGCAGGCTACCCCACCGTCATAGCGCCGCCTACGCTATGTACCATCTTCCTTCGGAGGGTAATAATCCCCGACATCAGGCTCAACTTTGGCAAAGCGCGTTTCCACGCCGGCCAGGTGGTAGAACCCATAGCTCCTATTATGGCCGGGGACTCTTTGATGGCTTCATCCTACCTTAAGGAGGTGTACCCGAAGACCGGACGGTCCGGGACAATGGTGTTTATCGTATGGGCGACTACGTTCACTAATCAGAGGGGCGAGACGGTAGCAGAGGTCCAGGAATCTTACGCTGCACGAGAGTAGAGGATGATATGGCACATGGGCAGATTGAATACTATGAAGATGTCGAGCTAGGGCATGAAATCGGCCCTCTGGAGGAGGACATTAGCGACGAGTCGGTAGTCGACTTCTGCGAGGTCACAGGCGCGACCATGCCCAACCGTTTCACCGATGCTGAGATAGCGCAAAGGGTGCGTCTGTCTGGCCCTATTGTCCCGGGAATCATGAGCATGGCTATTATGGCGCGGCTCCTCACAGACTGGTCTCCCAAGGGCGTCCTCAAGCACTTTGACGTGGTCTTCCGTCAGCCCGTGCCTCATACATCCGTTTCTATCAGTGCTTTGGTGACTGACAAACGGGAAGAAAGCGGAGAGTACCTGGTAGAGTGTGACGTGTATTTATCAAATGAGGAAAGTGGGCGTATGATTGGGGGAAGGGCCATAATTTCGCTGCCAAGTCGCGGGTAATCGGCAAGTATGGGCAAATCGGGTAATATCGCTCCCCGCGTGAGGCCGATGATGACCCCATTATACTATGGACCTTAGCATTGCCGGCCAGTGAATGGAGGAGACTTGACTAGGAATATAGTGTCGGGGATGCTCCGGGACGGGTTGTATACACGGGTGGTGGGAAAACGAATCGCCTACTTCCGACACATATCTTCCACCATGGACGAAGCGGTCCGTCGAGCGCAAGAGGGTGTAGAGGAGGGCACGGTGGTCCTGGCCGGGAGGCAAACGGCCGGACGTGGCAGGTTCGGGCGGACGTGGGTGTCGGAACGCGGCAACCTCTACCTGTCTATTGTTCTTCGGCCCTCTTTACAGGTCCTCCAGTACCTCAGATTGCTATCCAGCGTAGCTGTCCTGCGTGCGATACGGAACACCACGGGTCTGGAGCCGACTATCAAATGGCCGAACGATTTGAGATTAAGTGGCAGGAAGGTCTGTGGCATTCTGGTGGAAAATGCCCTTCAAGATAACAGTGTGCAATATGCTATTGTAGGGATCGGCATAAATGTGTCTATCGCACCCTTTGCGTCACACGGACTGGTCAACGCAGCCACAAGCCTCAATGAGGCGGCGGCCAGGGAGATAGACCTAGAAACCTTGCTGAAAAACCTGCTCCATGAGATGGATAGTCTATATCTACCCCTGCGACCACATTCAAGCCCGGCTCTCAAGCAAGCCGGGAATGGTGCCACCGATTCCACCGTGCTCCAACCCACTCTTGATCGAGTAGTCAACGAGTGGCGGAGCCATCTGGAGACCTTGGGCACTCACGTAGAGGTCCGGTGGCATGACGACTTGTACACAGGACTCGCTGAAGATGTTGACAAGATGGGGAATCTCATACTACGGCAATGTGACGGCACACGCGTAACCCTTCCAGCCGGAGAGGTAACGATGTCCGTCAAGACCGGGGATGTGGAGTAACTCTTGCTTGATAAACTTAGCCTGGACGGGAAAGTGGTTATCGTTACAGGTGGCGGGACTGGGTTGGGAAAGGCCATGGTACAGGCCCTCGCCCGGGCTGGCGCCAACGTCGCCATTGCAGCCAGGAGACGGGGGCCCATAGAAGAGGTCGTCGCCGAGGTAGAGTCCCTGGGGCGCAAGGGCCTCGCCATCCCCACGGATGTCAGCGATTCCAGGCAGGTTGAGCACATGGTGGCGCTCACCTTGGACGAGCTTGGCAAGATAGATGTACTGATAAACAACGCCGGAAGGACGGCGGAGAATAATCCTGCTCCTATTTGGGAGGTGACCGACGAGGAGTGGCGAGCCGGCATAGATACAAACCTCAGCGGCGCCTTCTACTGTGCACGTGCGGTATCAAAATATATGGTGGACCGGGGTAGTGGCAAGATTATCAACGTGGCATCGGGGTTCGGCCTGCGCGGCGTCAGGGACCTGTATATATACACCTGTAGTAAAGGCGGTATGCTCCAACTGACACGCACTCTAGCCATGAGCCTGGGGCGATATGGGGTCACTGCCAACACCATTGTGCCCGGATTCATACCGACCAGGGGCACTGACTCCTTCAGACGGAGTTTGCCGGGTTCAGGGGACGTAATCCCCATAGGCAGACTGGGCCAGCCTGAAGACATCGGCCCTATTGCGGTATTTCTGGCTTCTAACGCCTCTGACTACATGAACGGGGAAATGATTATCATGGACGGTGGAGGACTTGCCGGCGGATACGCACCTACCGGCCACGCACCTGAGATACCGATAGTGTAAACTCTCAGCCCACAGTATGATATTTGGAGGCATCGTTGCCCATTCTTGAAGAGTACAGGCTAACTGATAGGGTTGCTATTGTCGCCGGGGATGGCACTCTCGACTCCAATGTCTTCACTCCCTATCTGGCTGAGGCACTCGCCGAGGCCGGCGCCCGTGTTTTCGTCGCTGCGAGAAGCGCCGACGTGATGGATGAATCTGTGCGCAGAGCTAACGCAATTGGTGGAGAGGCTCATGGCATCCTGTGCGACCATACCAATGAGCAGGACGTGGAGATGGTTTTCACAGAAGCCCTGAACCGCTTCGGACGTGTGGACATACTTGTGAACAACTTGCGGACCGAGTTTGGGAAGTCCTTTGACCAAGTTACGGTTGACGAATACGAGACGGTAATGGGTAGAAATGTTAGGTCGGTCTTCCTGATGTGCCGTGCGGCGGGAACTCGGATGATGGCGCAAGGTAGGGGAAGGATAGTTAACATAATATCAGGGCTGGCAGAGCGTGGATTGTGGAACTCTGCCGCATATTGCGCCAGCCAGGGAGCCGTCCTCCAGTTGACCAAGGCCCTGGCTCTGGAGTGGGGCAGGCACAACATACGGGTCAACGCCATCGGCACCGGCTGGTTCAGTTCGGAAGAGCTGCCCCTGGAAGAGGCCCAGAAGGAGCTTCTGGTGCGTTTCATTCCCCTGCGTCGGAAGGGACACCCAAGGGACATCGCCCCGGCCCTTGTGTACTTGACCTCTGACTCCTGCGACTATACCACGGGGCAGCCCATCTACATAGATGGCGGCCTGATGGCTCATCCGTGAATCGGTTTGCCCTTCCCTCCACATCCTCCCTTGGTGTAGAATACTAGCGTCCGAATATATGGAAAAGCTTCAACATCTCCACGGAATGAGCGACATCTCTCATGAGTCCTGGCAGCGTCTCAGGGCAAGCCAAGACTATCTAAGGGAGTTCTTTTCACTTTACGGCTACCAGATGATTGAAACTCCCGTTCTTGAGCCGACGGAATTGTTCTTACGAAAGTCCGGCGGTGAGTTGGCAACCCGCATGTACACCTTCATTGACCCCGGTGGCAACCAGGTGAGTCTGCGCCCGGAATACACTGCTTCCATCTTAAGACGGGTCCTCAAGGAGGACACTACAAATCGTATGCCCATACGCGTGCAATATGCTGGCCCCGTCTTTCGTTACGAAGCAGATAGCCACCTATCTCGTCAGTTCACCCAGGTTGGTGCCGAGCTAATGGGGTCGTATGACCCCAGAGCCGATACTGAAGTGCTATCACTCAGTTGCATGGCGTTATCAGGAATGGGACTTGGTGGACACCACCTGGCTGTGGGAGACATCGGCGTGCTCCACAAACTCCTGGAATCTGTTGGCCTATCTGAGAGAGCAATATTATTCATACTAAGCAACATCGCCGGCCTGAAAGGTGGTCAGGACGGGATTGACAGGACGTTAGAGAGAGCGAAGCAGGTCCGGCTTGTTTCAGTAGAGCACCGGCAAAGCTATCTTGGCGCATCCATCGGGGATATGGAGGAAGAGCAGGCCAGAGGGTTGCTGTATGGGCTTCTTCAGTGGGCAGAGGTGGGTTCATTGGGCCAGAGAGAACCCTCAGAGGTAGTGGAGCGTATGCTCCGCAAGTTCCGAGGGGGTGATGACCTTGTCAAACTGCAACGTGGCCTTGAGATAGCCCAGCAACTGGCCGGCCTTCGTGGACACCCCGATTTCTGCATCAAGGCGGCTGGTGAACTTATAACGTCATACGGCTTAGACACGGCGGTGCTGAATAGGATCACAGAAGTGATGGAACTCCTAGATGTTTCTGGGCTACACGATACCATCGCAGTCCTGGACTTTGGGCTAGTGAGGGATTTGGCATATTATAACGGTATTGTCTTTGAGTTAAGTCACCCTGCCATGGAAACAACTTTAGGGGGCGGCGGGAGGTACGACGGCTTGGCGAGAGCCCTGGGAAGCCACTCCAACATGCCTGCCCTCGGTTTCGCCTACGCCTTGGAGCCTCTATTGGATACCCTGGAAAGGGTGGGTAAGTCGGAACAGAAGGGTGACAATGCTTCTGGCTGCGTGCTAGTGTTGAGTAGCGACACCAGCACTTATGTGGAGGCCTGTCGCTTGGCCCGGGAGATGCGTCATAAAGGAACACCCGTAGAGGTGGACGTATGCGGCATGGGCGTTGAGCAGGGCGTCTCATACGCAAGGGCTAAAGGTATGACGGAGGTCATAATAGTAGGCAGTGATGGAACGAGCACCACACATGAACTCTAATAACGAGTCGGTCTTGACCCAACCTACCCATCGGCCCGGTGGGGGAAGCTCAAGCAGGCTGGCAGAGGAGCCTGTCAGGGGTACGGTGAACGGCCTTGCTGAAGGTACGCTCAGGCTAGCGTTGCCCAGCGATGGTGACCTCTACGACCCCTCGCTGTCGTTCCTGAGGAACTGTGGCGCACCTGTGGACCGGCCCAGCGCTCGACGCTATACGGCGCGCATCCCATCTCTGCCGGAAGTCACGGTGCTATTCCAACGCACGGCAGATATAACCCAGAAAGTAGAAGAGGGAAGCGCAGAACTGGGGATTACCGGACTGGACCGTTACCTGGAATACCGGCATGAGACCAGCCCGGTCATACCCATAATAGAGAATCTGGGATTTGGCATCTGTGAGCTTGTTCTGGCCGTGCCTGATTCGTGGTTGGACGTGAACTCTATAGACGACCTTGCCGACCTGGCTCTGGAGTTTCGTCAGGAGGGAAAGCAACTTCGCATCGCTACGAAATACCCCCGGTTGCTGCGAAGATTCCTCTATAGCAAGGAGATAAACTACTTCTCTCTGGTACAGACAAGCGGTTCTCTGGAGGCTGCACCTGCAGCGGGTTATGCCGATCTGATAGCCGACATAACTGCCAGCGGGGCAACTCTTCGAGAGAACAGGTTGAGAGCCATAGAAAACGGCACTTTTCTGGTATCTCAGGCTTGCTTGATAGGTAACCGTGAGCTACTCGAAATGTCTCCGAGGTGCTTGAGGTTGGCTAGGGCAGTCCTGGAGATGATGGAAGGCTATCTGAGGGCGGGGTCCTTCTACCGGATTACCGCCAACGTGAGGGCATCCTCTCCCGAGGAGGTTAGCTCCAACGTGCTTGCCAGGCCCGACTTGGCAGGACTGCAAGGCCCTACTATCTCCAAGGTGTATAATATTGAGGAGCAGGGCTGGTACGCCGTGGGCTTGCTGGTCCCCAAGGAAAAGCTCCTGGACGCTGTGGACCATCTACGCTTGGCCGGGGGAATAGACATATCGGCATCGCAGGTGAGCTATCTCTTCAAAGACCAATGCCAGGCTTACCAGAGGCTAATGGAGTCTTTCCAGGGTAATACTCAATCGTCGGCTGTCAATGTTAATTCCGGTGAGTAGGTGCTCGCCCAGTGCGTGACCAATGCAGACCATAAATGTCCGACTCTGGCAAATACAAGATCGCAAGACGGACCGCTAAAATCTAGCTGAGGAGGCTAACGTGCCAAACTTGCC
>JAGWBG010000081.1 GCA_021296015.1 Dehalococcoidia bacterium
GCCGGACCTTCATCGAACCCGACCAGAGGTTGCGGGACTTGGGGGTCAGGACCAAGTTCAACCCTCTCCCCGAGGTCGTCAGTGGGAAGCGGGTAGTGGTGGTGGATGACAGCATCGTGCGCGGTACCACAATACCCCACGTGATTGGTCTGCTTCGCAAGGCGGGAGCTTTGCAAGTGCACATGCGCGTATGCGCTCCACCCATACGTCATCCCTGCCATCTGGGAGTAGACATGCCCACCCGGCAGGAGCTTATAGCCGCCAACAAGAGCGAGGACGAGATTCAGAGCTTCATCGGCGCCGACTCCCTCGGGTATCTAAGCGTGGGCGGCCTGCTGAAGGCGGTGGATGGGTCCAAGGGCGGGTTCTGCGATGCCTGCTTCACAGCCAACTACCCCATACCTGTCCAGCTGGAGATGGACAAGCTGGTTCTGGAGCACCCCCAGGCCTCCTTCTAACTAACCTGATTGCTCCGCCCTTTTTGGCCCACGGCGTTCCTTGACGCAGGACTCCCTTGATGCTATAACCCTTTTGCCATGTCCCATGAGACATACCGTTCATCAGGCGTTGACCGTGCTGCCTTTGAGGGAATAAGGGAGAAAATAGGCGCTTTCTCGCGAATTACCCATGGCTCCCAGGTCGTCAGCACCGTGGGTGGGTTCGCCGGGATGTACAGGCTGGAAGGATACAGAGAGCCTGTACTGGTGTCCAGCACTGACAACGTGGGCACCAAACTGAAGATAGGTTCCATGCTGGGACACCACGAGTCCCTGGGCATAGACCTGGTGAACCTGAACGTCAACGATATTCTCACCCAAGGAGCCATACCCCTGTTCTTTCTGGACTACATCTCCATGGACAGCCTGGAGCCGCAGCGAATGGAGTCCCTGCTACGGGGCATGGCGTGGGCGTGTCGGGAAGCGGGGTGCGCTCTCATAGGTGGTGAGACCGCCCAGACGCCCGGCGTCTATGTGGAGAACGCCTTCGACCTTGTGGGGTTTGTGGTTGGGGGCGTGGAGCGGGAGTCCATGGACGGCTCGGCCATCAGGGAGGGCGACGCCCTTCTGGGAATACCCTCCAGTGGCGTCCATACCAACGGCTTCTCCCTGGTACGGCATATTTTCAAGTTGGAGGAAGACCGGTCGGCCCTTTACCGCCGTTACGATGACCTCAACCACACCATAGGGGAGGAGTTGCTGATTCCCCACAGGTGTTATTATCCCCTGCTGGAGCCGGTGCTTCCCATGATAAAGGGAATGGCCCATATCACCGGCGGCGGACTGGAAGGCAACGTTCCCAGGGTGCTGCCGGCCGGCCTCGCTGCCAGATTCCACCTGGATTCCTGGGAAGTCAACCCGATTTTCAACATCATCCAAAGGGAAGGCAACGTGGAGTGGGACGAGATGTTCCAGGTCTTCAACATGGGCCTTGGCATGGTCCTGGCCTGTGACCCGGAGGCGGTGAGCGAGCTGCAAAGCGCCCTTCCCGACGCCCGGATAGTGGGCGAGGTGAGCCGTCAGGTCGGCGAGGAGCGGGTGGTGATTGAGGCACGGTGAGACGCTGCTAATGGAGATTTTATTGTATATCTGCCAGGAGAGGGTCTATGAAAGCTCTTATCAGTGTTTACGACAAAACGGGGGTTGCTGAGTTCGCCCGGCTGCTGCATCAGGCGGGGGTTGACCTGATAAGCACCGGCGGCACCCACCGGACCCTGGCCCAGGACGAGGGCCTTCCCGTCCGGCAGGTCTCGGACCTGACCGGGTTCCCGGAAATCCTGGATGGGCGGGTCAAGACACTGCACCCCCGCATCCACGGCGGCCTTCTGGCCCGCCGGGACATACCGGAGCACGTGGAGGAGTTGGGCAGGCAGGAAATCGAGGCTATAGACGTGGTGGTAGTAAACCTGTACCCTTTCGTAGACACCATCAGCAAGCCCAACGTCAGCCTTGACGACGCTCTGGAGAACATAGACATCGGCGGCCCCACCCTGCTGAGGGCCGGGGCCAAGAACTTCCCCTTCGTCACCGTGGTGGTGGACCCATCCGACTACGGATGGGTCGTTGAGCGGCTCGCAGATTCAGGGCCGAGCATGGAAGAGCGCCGCCACTTGGCCTACAAGGCATTTCACCACGTCTCCCAGTACGACACGGCCGTGGCCCAATATCTCCGTCAGGAGAAGGACGAAGGGCTGCCCCAGGAGTTGAGCCTCACTTATCAGAAGCTGAGCGAGTTGCGCTACGGCGAGAACCCCCACCAGAGCGGAGCACTCTACGTCCCTTCAACCGGAGGAAGTGACGGGATTGCAGGAGCCCGACAGCTTCATGGCCGGGAGCTTTCCTTCAATAACCTGCTGGACGCCGAGGCTGCCTGGCGCACGGTGACGGATTTTGAAGAGACGGCAGTGGTGGTAATCAAACATACCAATCCGTGCGGTCTGGCTTCCCATTCTGACCAGGCGGAAGCCTATCGAATGGCCTACTCCGGGGATACGGTGTCGGCCTTTGGTGGAATCGTCGGCTTTAACCGTACCCTCACTGCCGCCGCTGCCCGGGAGATGAGCGGGGTGTTCTACGAGGTAGTGGTGGCACCGGACTACGAGCCGGAGGCCCTGGAAATTCTTCAGAAACGCCGCAATACAAGGGTGCTGGCGGTGCCGTCGCTGCAAGATGAAGGAGGAGCATACGACCTCCGACCCTTGAGCGGTGGATTGCTGGTGCAGACGAGGGACGTTATAGACGAGGAACCCACTTCCTGGCAGACGGTAACCGAGCGTGCGCCGACCCGCGAGGAGCTTGAAGACCTGGCCTTCGCATGGAAGGCGGTGAAGCACATAAAGTCCAATGCCATTGTGCTCGCCAAGGACAACACCCTCCTTGGCATGGGGGCGGGCCAGCCCAATCGAGTCGTCAGCGTACACCTGGCCCTTCGCATCGCAGGGGAGAGAGCCAGGGGCAGCGTGCTGGCATCTGATGCCTTCTTCCCATTCCCTGATAACATAGAGTTGGCCGCCGAGGGTGGAGTGACCGCCATAGCACAGCCCGGAGGCTCTATCAGAGACGAGGAAGTGATAGCCGAGGCAAACAGGCACAACATAGCCATGGTGGTCACCGGCGTAAGACATTTCAAGCACTAGGCTGGACGAGCTTCTGAGATACTCTTACGATATTGTGGCAACTTTTGGAAAGGCCTTGTGACTTAAGGCCTGGTGGGGTCGGAGATGAGGGCTACAGTAGACATAGTCATACCCGTATACAACGAGGAGAAAGACCTTCCACGCAGTATTGACATACTGACCAGGTTCCTGAGAGATAATCTGGAGAACTCCTGGAGCATCATCATCGCTGACAACGGCTCCACGGATAACACCCTTTCCATTGCCGAGATGCTGTCAAACAAGTATCCCGGGGTGACCTGCGTCCCCATACCCCAGAAAGGAAGGGGCCGCGCCTTGCGCCACGTCTGGATGGAAAGCACCGGCGACATAGTGAGCTACATGGACGTGGACCTCTCAACGGACCTCAACCACATCCCCGAGCTAATCAAGGCCATTGAAGACGGCTGCCATATCGCCATCGGCAGCCGTCTTGCAAAGGGCGCTAGAGTTAAAAGGTCTTTGAAACGAGAGTTCATCTCCCGGTCCTATAGCACACTTATCAGGGCTATGTTCTTTACCCCGTTCCGGGATGCCCAGTGCGGATTCAAGGCCCTCAGCCGGGATACCGTCAAGGCCCTGGTGCCCTTGGTGAAGGACAATAACTGGTTTTTCGATTCGGAGTTGCTCATAATAGCTAACAGCAGGGGATTTCGCATAAAGGAGATACCCGTCTACTGGGAGGACGACCCCGACAGCCGGGTAAGGATTATCCCGACGGCCTGGGAGGATGTGAAGGGGCTGTTACGGCTGCGCTTTGGAGGTATCCCCGACGTGGTCGCACCGGGCTTGGAGAGCCGGAGGGACACCTAGCCATTTAGCCTGGTCTTTTAGAAGGTGTCTAACAAGGTCCCCTCTCCCCTAGTGGGAGAAGGTTAGGTTGAGGGGACGCCACCGCACCTGCCCGCCGAGGCGGGTCACCCTCACCTCAATCCTATCCCGTCGAGGGAAAGGGCCTACCAACCTATGGCAGGCCGGGGCCTGTCGGCAGACAGGAGTGCGCCTATATCTGACTAGAGACTCTCTTAGGGGATGCTGCGGCAAGTTTCCGATTACGAGTTTGCCAGTTCACGTATATGGAGCCTACAGGGCGGCCAGGACACGTCCGGTCGCATAATTAACGGGTGAATGGTAAGGCTTGCTCAGCAAGTTCAGGAACATCACCGCTGCCTTCATGTATAGGGGGATCTCATGCCTGACCCCGTAAAGAATGGCGGTCTGGCCCAGGCCTTTGTAGCCTGTCAGTTCGACCAGCCCGGCGGAGATGTCGCGGAGCAGCTTTCGGAATGGAAAGTTGAACTTGAATGCCCACTCTGGGGCACGATGCTGCATATCTGGCACCATGTGATGTCCAGGCATGAGGAATTCTCCCACCGTCTTGATGACCTCACCTTTCTTGTGGGGTGAGTGTTTGAGGACTGTCCGGGCACCGCTCAGGTAAATGAATCGGTGGAAGTTTTCCTGCTTGGCGATGTCCCTCAACATCTTGATGAGGACCGGGTCAGTCTGGCCCCCATTCTCTGAGCTGGTCAACAGGTAGGAGGCCATGGCTTCATAGAAGCGCCAGGTGATGAGTTCCTGAAGCCACCCGTAGGTTGCCGCCTGCAGAGGTGTGTAGCCTTTACCGTATATGAAACCCCTGTCCCGCACGTCGTCAATCAGGGAGTCAATCTCCGTTACGCTGTAAGTTCCCAGACGAATCAGGTACTCTCTATAGGGAGCATGATGCATCCGTTCCTCTGGAAGCCACGTCTGCTGTATAAAACGGCGTAGCCAGGGCGCGCTGCCACGGTCGGCGGCTGCTGTGAGCATCTGCGCCGGGGCTTCGGGGTTGCTCTCTACGAAAGTAACGAACCCCAGGGCTTCCAGGGAATCACGGTCAACTGCGCCGGGTCTTATTTGGTCCCAGTCGTAGTCATCAATGGAAACCGGTTTGCGGCCCTGAAGGTAACGGTCTAGCAGGGCTTGCATCTCTGTGTCAATCTGTTTTTCGGCGGCAGTCGGCCTCAAATCGGAATCACTCATTGGCTTGATCAATGTCAATCATATTGGTTGTCATCAGTACCACTAAATATAAAGGGTTATGTTCTTGCGACGAATATATGATACAGAATTATCGAATTGGGTGTCTACAACATTGAAGCTATTCTTCGAGCAACCTGTCCAGCAAATTGCTGACCGAAGTAAGACTCTGGTAAATGCGCTGCACGTCGTGGCCGCTCAAGATTGTCGTAGAGTCTCCAATTTCGTGGAAAGACCCCGTCAGGTGTGGCCTCAAAGAGTCCTCCGCTTTTCTCGTATCCTGCTCGTTGGCGATGACCAGAAAGGGTTTGGAACGCTGGGTGTCGTAGGCGTGTTTCAAGTTGGCTAGACCGTTCCCCAGGCTGCCCTTGTTCTGTACTTCGAACACGTGGCTTATGCGTGGCGAGAGGGGCCTGTCCTTCCACACCACGTCATAGCGCCTGGGGCCTTCCCTGAACTCCTCCCGGGAGTATTTGCCCAACATCTCGCCTATCTTCATCAGCCTGTGCCGAATCTCGTTGTGGGAGAAATTGGGTTTCCCATTGTTGGCGAAAAGGAAAAGTTGGACGGGCATGTCCTCTGTCTGGGCGCGCTCTTTCCCGGCATCGGTGAGCTTCCAGATACGGGCGTCTCGGCGTATCTCTCCACGGTGAGCCAGTCGGCTCGCCGCCTCCTGGACCCTTATACTCCATCTGCTGCGGTTGGTACCTGTCCGGGAATTCAGGTCCTCGGGTGTGAGGGATGGAAAGTAGGACACAAGGGTGCTATAGAGAGACTTGGGTCTGCACTCTCCACCGACCGCCTTCAACTCAAGGAGTATAGGCACCTCCAGCCTGGCAGCTTCCGGGAAAGGCATGACACTTCCTAGTCACCCTCTTTCTCAATCCGTATCCTTTTCCCGTCAACAACTATCCTTATGTCCATACCTGTCTGGTTGGATACGGGAAAAGACATAGCGGGGAGAATGGGTGCGGGGCTGAGTTTCAAAGACCGGGTTTCGTCAGCCTTGACCACTACCGTTGACCTTGCCATATACCACCTACCTTTCAGACTTGGGCCTCAAGATCGAATCCTACGGGTAATCCAGGCCCGAACAGCGTATAATATACCACATACCTTAGCATATCACTATACAAGCCAGAAATTGCCTGCGGGTAGTAAGGCATAATCCCAAAGTGTATGCTGCTCTATCGAGAAGGTCAGGCTGAGGAGGAAGGAAAGATGAAGGCTATCAGGATACACGAAGTAGGCGGGCCGGAGGTCCTCAAATATGAGGACTGCCCGGACCCAAGCCCCGGGCCAGGTCAGGCACTTGTTGATGTTCAGGCCATAGGCGTCAATTTTACCGACGTTAACACCCGCTCAGGTGTCAACCCGCCGGCAACATTCCCCATGACGCCGGGCAGGGAAGCAGCCGGTGTGGTCTCCGCTGTGGGAGAGGGAGTGACTGACGTAAAAGTGGGCGACCGGGTCGTTTACTGCGGCGTAACAGGTTCCTATGCCGAGAAGGTAGCCGTACCCGCCGATGTCCTGATAAATATGCCCCAGGGGTTGGATGCCCGTATGGGTGCGGCGGTGCTGCTTCAGGGCATGACGGCCCATTACCTGGCCTATAGCACCTATCCCTTGGAGCAGGGAGATTCATGCTTAGTCCATGCGGCAGCCGGCGGGACCGGACTCCTGCTAACCCAGATGGCCAAACTTGCGGGGGCCTACGTCTTCGCCACCGTGTCCACCGACGAGAAGGCAGCCCTGGCCAGAGACGCGGGGGCTGATAAGACCATTATATATACCCGCGAGGACTTCGAGGAGGAGGTTAGAAAGGCCACCGATGGGCGCGGC
Source organism: Dehalococcoidia bacterium (assembly GCA_021296015.1). Lineage (GTDB taxonomy): Bacteria > Chloroflexota > Dehalococcoidia > Lucifugimonadales > JAGWBF01 > JAGWBG01. The sequence goes on from JAGWBG010000081.1 coordinate 7,016, forward strand.
GTTAACGCCGTCTACGACGCTGTGGGCAAGACTACCTTCGATAAAAGCCTCAGATGCCTGGCCCGTCTTGGCTGCCTGGCATTGTACGGCCAGGCCAGCGGGCCCGTCCCCCCAGTACCCACGTCAAGCCTGCCGGGTTCGGCCTTCCTCACTCGTCCATCCCTCGGAGACTACACCGCCACCAGAGAGGAACTGGTGAAGAGGGCCGGAGACGTACTGGGTTGGGCAGCATCCGGTGAGCTGAAGGTACGCATCGGCGGAACATTCCCCTTGTCTGAAGCAGCCGAGGCCCACCGACAGTTGCAGGGACGCCACTCCACCGGCAAGCTCATTCTCATTCCGTGAACCGGGGAGCAGGTCTCAGATCCGTTGGACTGTCCGTGATAGTTCCGTTACAATATGACTGTGACAGAGTTCGTTGTTGGAGTATAAGATCGTCAATCCGAATTAGCTTGGGGTCAGGGCTTGTGAATTCTGAGCCATCCGGCATCACATAACGATGGGCACGGCAAATAAACCAATCATTAATCGCGAGATAGATGTCCACCATCTGGCCGCGAGTTTCGTTGGGTAGCGTACCTTTCTTGCCAACACGTCTTGGTGGCTCACTTGCGGTTATGCCTGGCCTAAGGTGTGCTGTTCCAGAAGCAAGTTTCCTGTGGAGGTCCAGAACTCTATAGAGTTCCCAGCCCTCTTCATTCGTCGTTTTGATTCTCATCGGTAGGTTGCTCCTGGCGGTAATCGTGA
>JAGWBG010000082.1 GCA_021296015.1 Dehalococcoidia bacterium
ATCTCTGTGCTCATTCTCTGGGACTAGGGGCCAGCGGCCTTACGTTCTACGACGATGACGTCACCGATTTCTTCTCTCCCCACTCCCAAGGCAAAAGTCCCATGTTTGTTGTTGCACTGGGAGTAACGGACAAAATAAACCGGGTGCGACCGTTCAGGTCGCGGGTGGGGATTCTGCTTGACGCCTTGTCTCGTGGGGCGGAGGAAGGAAGTGGGTAAGCCAGCCGGGAAAGGGTTGCGGCATAATTTCATGGTAACGAGTCGGGCTTTAGCAGGAAGCTAGCTCTCGACTTTTTCGACTATGTAATGCAGTGTCCCTCTGGGTACGGTAATGTGGACCTCTTCGCCCATCATCTTGTCCAGGAGTGCCTTCCCTACAGGGGAGATGCTGGAAATCCTGCCCGTGGCGGGGTTCGCTTCCCTTGAGTCTACCAGGGTATAACAGACCTCTTTCCCGCTGCCCACTTCCCGAAGGGTCACCTTTCTACCAATCTTGACCTGTTGTCCATTGGCAGCGTTTCGATCGTCTGCTACGACTGCGTTGACCAGGATTCCCTCTAGCTCCTCAGACTGGACTCGATAAGGCCCTGACGCTCCTTGGCCGCGTCAAGTGGCGCGTTCTCCCTGAAATCTTTATCTGCCATAGCCCGTTGGATGTCGGCTATGATGTTAATTCGTTCCTCTTTGAGCATCTCCAGGCGGGACTGAAGGTTAGCGTATCCTTCGGCGGTGAGCTCCGCACGTTCCATTGCCGACTTGAAATATACGCGCCTAGAGCCTTTCTTCGCCTTGGACACCTTCAGGTGAGGGGCAAGGCTAACGCTGGTCAGCTTCCTCTCCCGGAGGTAGGTCAGGAACGATTTCACAGGCTTCAGCTTTTTGGCCGAGTCTGCACCCCAAATGCTGGCTGACTCTCCATACTCAGCTATCTCAGAAGGAGTTAGCTGGGATATGGCTCTATCTCTACCGCACCATTGGATGAAGCGGTTAAGCTCTTGTTGTCCTTCACGCTGCTCCTCTCCTTTAAGCCTGGGCAAGTACTGATCGTAGGCTTCCTTTAGAGAATGGCCTTGCTCTACAGACAACTTTCAGGTCTCCTTTCCAACGACTAATCCAAGTTTGGCCAGAGCGCTCTGGCTATCGTGGGGCGATTCAAGGCCCCATTCCAATTCCTGTTGGTACTTCTCCTGAAGCTGACTTATGGTTTCAGGGCCGGGAGGATTGCCTTCACCCAGATGTTGGACCAACTCTGGTAGCGAATTGTAGGCCTGGTCCACATTCCAGTAGAAGGACAATAGCCAGGCCAGTTCCCGTTCGTTGCTCGGGCTGGGAATTATTCTGACGTCCAGGATGTTGTTATTAACTTTTGTATATCTCAGGATACCGGCTCTGTCTTGGGCATCCCTACCGTAATGTCTCCTGCGGTTCAGTTCTTCGACTCTGTGCTTATATTCCGCCTCACCATATATCTCCCGGGGTAGCCACTCCGCCCGGAGGTCCACAACTTCAACCCCGTTCTGGTTCACTATAGCTACAGCTATGTCCGAACCCAGTACACTGTCATATTCAAACTTCAGCTCATTGCGAAGCAAAGCTTCTTGTAGCATCAGCGTCAGGTCTCTCTGAATCTTCTTGTATTGTGGCCCACTGGCATCGTCATTGGTATCGGCACCGACCCCGCCTGTGTTGAAAGCGTAATACTCTTGGGGTATCCCTCCGTCGGCCATCTTATGCAGTATGTTATACATGAGATTGGCGTTCTCATCTTCCAGACCGATAATGAACGGGTCGGAGAAGTATTCCACATACGGTCTGCCTATAGCGCCTATAGCAGCCCCCATCTGAACGGCCTCACCATACATCAGGACTCTAATGTATTGCTCAAGGCCGAGACGCCTCAAGGGTGGTATCACGGTATTTTGTCGCATCACTGCCTGCCAGAACACTCGGTCGGTGTCCTCCATAGGCACGTGGACGGAATCTTCCATTCGGCCGTTGGTGATTGCCTCCATCAGGTGGTCCGCGCCCTTCCTGTTGAGGAGGCGAGGACGAGAAAGAATCATACGCATATTGCGAACTGGATTTCGGAGATAGTTGGGTGTGCTGTCGTCAGCGTTGACAGGGACGTTCTCCAGGGTTTCCTGGGGGTTCGGAGCCTCTTTTGTGCCCCTGAGAACATCGTAAGTTATCGGGTCATCTTTCTGAGTGAGACCGAAGGGTACGGCGTACAGGTTGTTCTCAGTTCCGTCTATGCCATGGGAAATCCTTACCAGTCTGCCTCCGTGTGTTGTCTCCTTCACCTCCTGCAGAGGCTGGAGAAGAACGATGTCATCGTTCATTGGGTAGACACCCTCTTGCGGGTCCGCCACGAGGCCAAGGTGTTTGGCAAGGGCACTATTTGCCAACTCGATCATTATGGTGAGGGTGCTCTTTCCATGCAATGAAGGGCCAATTGTGACAAGTGCCGTGTTTGTCATGCTGTTATCCAGTGTCTTGATCCGTGCCATGCTTAGAGCGGCTTGGACTGCAAGCCCGTTGGCCTGTTTAACTTGAAACATCGCAATGGACAATGGGCCCATTTTGTGCTCGCCAACATAGTCAAATCCCAGGTGGAGAGAGAGACCTTTGGTGGGGGCTTTGAAGACTAATTGGGTGAGCTTGGCATCTCTAATGCGGGTCTTAAGGTCTTCCGGCATGTCCAGATGCTCAAGCCACTTTGGGATTGAGACTTCCAGGATATTAGGGGTTTTGTGGCGTTCTAACTCCGGGAGGTCGAACGTCAGTTGTCGCCACATATAAGGGACCTGAAGGTAGTCGGCGCCGAAGAACAGTTGTCGAGCGTGGAATGAGCGTCCTGGCGCATCACAAATTTGCCTGTCAGATTGGATTATTGGAGGGCGGTTATCCTGCTCATCTGATACTGAGTCGGCGTTAAATTGGCGATTCATAAACCTGTTGATATAGACGAATACTTCGGCAAAAAGGGCTTGATTGGCCTCGCTGAAAGCCAGAGCATCTCGGTTTTTGGCGAAGCCGTCAATGAAATATTGAGTGAGGTCGGGCCGGCGTGCCACTCCCAGCTGGCTGAAAAAGGCCAGACCGCCGTTGTCCAGGCGAAACGCCACACCCGGCCCGGCCCGGCCCGCGGCTTTTCCCTCGCCGTCGGCCTTTTGTGCTTCTTCGTCAATTTCCCTGACCTCTGCAAGGATTTCCTCCCGCTTTACCTGAGGCATGTCTTGGATGACGGTCATGTGGCTGGTGAGCCATTCGTCCGAGGGATTGAAAAATTTACTGTTCGGAGCCTGACCCTGACTTGCTAGAGCTACCAGTTCGTCTAGTTCTCTCTCGAAAGCAGGATTGATAGGCGGCCCGGCGAGAGCAGGGATTTGCCCTGAGCCATGTCCGAGGGGTGGCTCCTGAACGCTCTCTGGCATCTGAGATTACCTCCTACTGGGATTGTCAGGGCGTCTCATCGTTGGTGTTATTGACAGTATTCTAAGACATTATTACCAAGAATACCAGCTTCCTGCAATCATGGCAAAGAGGTGCGAAGGGCATAATTCCGTGTCTTCATTGACCAATATTTACGTCTAGGGTATCAGACTAGTCTTTGACTCATAACTTTAAGCCGTATCCTGGTTGAGACTTCTTACGATTTGTGAGAGACGACAAGGGAAAGGCAGGTGTGGGTTGTCAGTTGCACGGTGATACCCCGAAAACCGCTGCCGGGCGATGCCTAGAGCCTGTCAATTTGAACTTGTATCAGGTACAATATAAGTGTATGGCTATCCTCGCCATAGTATCCAACAACGAACGGAATGCTCAACAGTACGTCCAAGCCGTAGCCGGACAGGTTCAGACCCGACTGGTCACTCCGCAGGACATGTTCGCCCCACCGGAAGCGTTGCTCTCGGATGCCGGTGGCCTTCTGCTTACCGGAGGACCGGACGTAGATCCCGTTAAGTATAACGAATCACGCGATAGTGAGGCGGGTCTGGAGCTTGCGGAGGCGCTGGATACCCTGGAGTTCGGGCTGCTCCGATATGCTTTGGAGCACGATATGCCAGTGCTGGCGATTTGCCGTGGTATGCAGCTTCTCAACGTGGCATTTGGTGGCAAGCTGATCCAGGATATACCCGGCCATAAGGCGGAGCTTAAAGAGGGACATTGGGAATCGGTACATCACTCCATCTATATTTCACCGGGGAGCAAGCTGGCAGCCATCCTGGGGATGGGCGGCTTTTTCCGGGTCAACAGTCGTCATCATCAGGGTTTGCGAGAGGCACAGAAATCTCCCAGGCTGCTGGCATCGGCCTACTCAATGGATGACGCCATTATTGAGGGGTTAGAAAGCCCGGAGCATAGCTGGGTAGTAGGTGTTCAGTGTCACCCAGAACGCAAGGATGAAGTGCCAAAGGCTTTCGCCAACCTGTTCTTGGCCTTCACAGAGCGGGTAGAGGGGTACAAACGGGCCACGATCTCCTAGTTCCAGGATATTGGGATATTAGAACAAGTATCATAAGGAGTCACTGATGGTAACACTAACTCCTTCGAGTAACATCCAACCGATTAGAATAGAGGAAGAGATGCGTAGCTCCTATCTGAGCTACGCCATGAGTGTCATTGTCGCAAGGGCACTGCCGGACGTGCGCGACGGGTTGAAGCCGGTCCAGAGGCGTATCCTTTATGCCATGCACGAGCTGGGTCTACGACCTGCCAGCGCTTACAAGAAGAGCGCCCGCATAGTTGGCGAGGTTCTGGGCAAGTATCATCCCCATGGCGACGCCCCCGTGTACGATTCCCTGGTACGCATGGCGCAGGGGTTTTCCATGCGGTATACACTGGTGGACGGTCAGGGCAACTTTGGAAGCATTGATAACGACCCTCCGGCGGCCATGCGCTACACCGAGGCACGTCTGGCGTCTATCTCCGAGGAACTTCTGGCGGACATCGAACTGAACACCGTGGACCTCACCGAAAACTTTGACGGCTCTCTTGAAGAACCTACGGTCCTGCCTGGGCTGCTCCCCAATATGCTGGTCAACGGCGCTTCAGGAATCGCCGTGGGGATGGCTACCAATATACCACCCCACAACCTGTCTGAGGTCTGCGACGCGGTGTGTTATCTCGTAGACCACCCGGACGCCGTGGTCGAGGAACTGATGACCCGGGTAAACGGACCTGATTTCCCCACGGGGGCCATCATACAGGGGCGCTCCGGCATCGTAGATGCTTACACAACCGGTCATGGCCGGGTGGTCATGCAGGCTAGAACTGAGATTCAAGAGCTTCGCGGAGGCAGGCAGCAAATAATTGTCAACGAGATACCCTTCCAGGTGAACAAAGCTTCCCTGGTGGAGAAGATTGCCCATTTGGTAAGGGACAAGAAGATTGAGGGTATCTCCGATGTAAGGGACGAGTCGGACAGGCAAGGGCTACGGGTGGTAGTGGAGTTGAAACGGGATGCTCAGGCTGAGATTATACTGAACAATCTCTACAGGCACACGGCCCTACGGTCCTCCTTCAACGTGATTATGCTGGCCTTGGTAGATGGGCAACCCCAGGTACTGGGCCTGAAGCGTGCCCTCCAACTGTATATAGAGCACCGGCGCGTGGTTATTACTCGCCGTTCCGAGCATCTACTGAAGCAGGCGAGAGACCGTGCCCATATTGTGGCGGGTCTCCTGTTGGCCCTGGATCGTATGGATGAGGTAATAGCCATTATCAGGGGCTCCCAGGACGCCACCGCCGCGCGTGGCAATCTGATGACCACCCTGAGTCTGACTGAGGTCCAGGCTCAAGCCATCCTCGATATGCAGCTAAGGCGTCTCGCTGCCCTGGAGAGGGAAAGGCTAGAGAAGGAGTACCAGGACTTGCTCAACACTATCAGCGACCTGGAATCTCTGCTTGCTGACCCGGCAAGGGTGCTTTCGGTAATTAAAGATGATGCGAGAAGACTGAAAAAGCGGTACGGCGACCCAAGGCGCACGGAGATACGGGAGGAGGAAGCCGCTCACCATACTATCGAGGAGTTGACACCACACCAGGATGTTGTGATTACTCTCAGCCGGAGGGGCTATATCAAACGCATACCTGTTTCTACTTACAAGCTCCAGCACCGGGGAGGTAAGGGCGTTCGGGGCATGACAACACGAGAGGATGACGCCCTGCAAGACCTGCTGGTAGCCGATACTCACGACACGGTGCTGTTTTTCACCAACAGGGGGCGTGCCTATCCGCTGAAATGTTTCGACATCGCCGAGGATAGCTCGCGCACCACTAGGGGCACATCTATCATTAACCTGCTGCCTATTACCGACGGGGAGCGGGTCAACGCGCTGCTAGCAGTGCCCGACCTCAAGGAGCGGGGCAACGTGTTCATTCTAGCCACCCGTCGAGGCCGGGTGAAAATGCTGCGTCCGGGGGACCTGGCGGGGATACGTTCCAATGGCCTGATAGTGATGAACTTGAAGGAGGGTGACGAAGTGGTCTCCGCTCGGATAGTCAAGGAGGGCGGCGATGCTATTCTGGTGACGGAAAAAGGACAGTCCATCCGCTTTGCTGTATCTGATGTGAGGCAGTCAGGGCGCCAAAGCCAGGTGGTACATGGCATCAAACTGGCCCCGGGAGACCGAGTGGTAGCGATGGATGTGGCCCTTAACAACGGGTTCCTGCTCCCTCTCAGCTACCATGGGTATGGCAAGTGCACCGTATTGAACAAATATCCGCGCCACC
>JAGWBG010000083.1 GCA_021296015.1 Dehalococcoidia bacterium
TAATAATCAGCGGACCCGCCGAAGAGCCTGTGCAACTGTACTATTCCTTCGCACAGATGGTGTCCCGCCTCGTGGAAGACGACTACACCATAGACGATCGCACCCGCACCATCAGTCTCACCCAATCAGGAATCGCCAAAATGGAGCAGTGGGCCAAAGTGGGCAACATCTACGACCCTGAGAACTATCATCTTGTCCACTACATGGAGAATGCTCTCGCCGCTCACGTTCTCAAAAAAAGGGATAAGGAGTACGTGGTGCGAGACGGCCAGGTGGTAATCGTAGACGAGTTCACTGGTCGCCTTCAGTTCGGTCGCCGATGGTCCGATGGCCTTCACCAAGCCGTAGAAGCGAAAGAGGGGCTGAAGGTGCAGCGTGAGAGCATCACCTACGCCACAATCACCCTTCAGAACTACTTCCGAATGTATGCGAAGCTCGCCGGTATGACAGGGACCGCAGCTACCGAGGCCGAGGAGTTCTACAAGATTTACCGTCTCGACGTGGCGACGATCCCGACCAACCAGCCCATGGTCCGCGAGGATGCACCGGACCTGATTTACAAGACCATAGAGGGGAAATGGCGGGCCGTGGCAGCTGACATCCAGCAGCACCACGAGAGTGGCCGCCCCGTCCTGGTCGGCACCACGTCAATCGAGGACTCGGAGAAGTTGAGCAAATTGCTCAACAAGCTTGGTATACCCCATCAGGTACTCAATGCCAAGCAACACGAGAGGGAAGCTAATATAATAGTCCAGGCAGGCAGCCCGGGCGCTATCACCGTGGCTACCAACATGGCGGGCAGAGGAACAGACATAGTGCTTGGAGGTAATTCTGCGGGCTTGGACATTACCCCCGAAGAATGGAAGAGAGACCACGACCTCGTCCTCTCTCTGGGCGGTCTCCACGTGATAGGCACAGACCACCACGAGGCACGACGCATAGATAATCAGCTCCGTGGCCGGTCCGGTCGCCAGGGTGCCCCGGGAAGCTCCCGTTTCTATGCCTCACTGGAAGACGAGCTATTGCGCCGGTTCGGCGGTGACCGAATTAAGAGCATCATGAGCATGGTGGGCTTGGACGAGGATACCCCCATAGAGAACCGCATCGTCTCCAAGTCCTTGGAGAGCGCCCAAGTGAAGGTCGAGGGGCAGCATTTCGATGCAAGAAAACATCTGCTGGAATACGATGACGTACTCAACAACCAACGTCAGATTGTCTATGCTCAGCGTCGAAGGGCACTGACCAACGGCGATCTGAAGGAAACCGTTCTGGAAATGGTCCACAAAGAGATCAAGTCTCTCATTTCCAGGTATTTGCCGGGTAAGTACGCCGAAACGTGGGATATAGACGGCTTTCTGGGCGAACTTGGCACTGTCTTCTCACTGCCGCAAGAGTTGGCATCGGAGGAGACGCTGTCTTTGCTGAGCAAAGATGCGATAGAAGATAAGCTGACACATCACGCTGATGAAATGTACGAGGTGCGTGAGACACAAATAGGCTCGGACGATATGCGTGTCCTGGAGCGCCTGTTAACACTGCGCACGCTGGACATCCACTGGCTGCACCACCTCACGGCTATGGACAACCTACGTCAGGGCATAGGGCTTCACGCCTACGGTCAAAGAGACCCACTTGTCATGTACAAGACCGAGGGCAGCCGCACGTTCCAGGAACTCCTCGATCGCATCCAGCGTGACATAGTACATGCTATATACCAGGTATCCTTAAGTCCTGCACGCGGGCCACGGAAATCGGATTCTCAGGAACAGGTCAGCCCGATGACGGCTGCATCGGGTCGGCAAAAAACCGCCTTACCTGTCGGGGGCCGCAAAACGGGCCGGAACGAGCCTTGCCCGTGCGGCAGTGGCAAGAAATACAAGCGATGCCACGGTGCAAACTCGTAAACTATGCTGCACCTCCCGGGTTTTCGGGCATGGAAAGACAATATGAGATGGGCCGGGATGTTGTGGTGGACTGAGTGGATATAGGGGTCATGGTTTCCAACAAAGAGATAGCCGAGCTTTTCGATAGTATGGCTTCCCTTCTGGAGATAAAAGGAGATAGCATATTCAAGATTCGCGCCTACAGGAGGGCGGCCCGCATCATAGAGCAGCTACCAACACCCCTAGAGCAGGCTATCAAAGACGGTGTGAACCTGATGAGTATCCCAGGCATCGGCAAAGCTATCAGCAACAAAATTGAGGAGATGGTCTCCACTGGAAAAGTAGCGACCTATGAAAGACTTAAAGGTGAGTTATCGCCGAGAAATCTTTAGAGGTTATAGGTACGTCCACTCGACAGCCGGCGCGGTGGTTTTATTCCCGAGAGCGAACTGCTGGGACAAACGACTATGAGCGAAAGCCACTGCGAAAGGCCCTCTGCTGTCTACCAGGAGTCAGAAGGAGGCCTTAACGAGCTTGTGCAGAAAGAGCCGGAGGCCGTGTGCCATTTGAAACGTGCGGTCCAATCCGGTAGAGAGTGGCATCTGGCCCTCCTGGAAGCCATAAGCATGTGGACCATTCCCGAAGAGGAGGTCCACGGCCGCCACTACATCTACCTGGTTAAGGGAGAGGCTTTCGACTGGCTCATTCTTGCGGAGCGCCTCTGCACAGAGTTGGACGACTTGGTACCAATGGAGGAGAAAGAGCGGCTGCTATTCCAGGGTAGGCTACCAGGTAGCATCACTACGGCGGAGTTCCAAGAGTTGATAGGCCACAATAAGCACAGGGCCTTCCTCAACTATTGGTACGGCGTGGTGGTGGAAGAAGCCCTACAACTTTCGGTGGAGGAAGAAGTACGCAAACAGCATCTTTCCCGGGGCTTCGCCGACAGTGAAGACCTGATGGAAGAAGCTTTTATGCGTATTTACAATGATACACGCTCTAACCTGGCAAAAGAGTTTCTGAAGAGCAAAAGCGACCCCAGACGGAGGACTCTTACCCTCACGGAGATGAAGGAGTTTACTTACCAGCTTTTCAAGAGGAGGCTCAAACTCTGGGATCCGGCCAGGGTAGCCAGTGACACCCGTAAGGGACTGGAGAGGTTGGACAAACTTCGGGCCTGCGACACGTCCGTTACCACCTAGAAGCTGAGAGCCTGTGTTACAAAGTGCCTTCTCCCGTCAGGGTAGCTGAGTAAGGATTTCTTGCAGGCGCTCTCTACGTTCTTGAAGGGAGTTGAGTCGCTCCTGCTCTCGCTCCACCACCTCTTCAGGGGCCTTTGAACTGAAATCCGAGTTGGACAGGAGCCCTCGTACCCGCTCCAAGCCGGCATCGCACTCCTCAAGTTCCTTATTAAGACGCACCCTCTCAGCCGAGAGGTCCACAACACCCGCCAGGGGCAACGTTACGACCAGAGGGACCTCGGACCCGTGGCGATCAATCACAAGAGTCATCGCCTCACCGGCCGGTGGACGCTCTTCTGAACCGTCAATTATGTAGAGAGGTTCCACGCGGGCCAGGGTGCGTATGGCCGGCGACTCCTCCTCCACGGCCTCTTTCAACCCGTTAGTATCCACGGTAGCTTCAAGGCGCTGACCGGAGGGAATGTGTAGCTGGGCACGGGCGTTCCGGATAGCCCGTATCATCAGAATGATGGTGAGCATCTCGCTCTCCGACTCATGGTCAATGCGGGCCGCATTGGACTCAGGGTACGGGGCATTCATAATAGACTCGGGCAAATCACCCTCATTGGGCAGGCGGCGAATGAGGTTCTGCCATATCTCCTCGGTTATAAAGGGCATAAAGGGATGCAACAGGCGCAGGGTGCGCTCCAGCACGTGGGCAAGCACCCTTGAGGCCGTGGTATCACCAGACCTTAAACGTACCTTGGCCATCTCAATGTACCAGTCACAGAATTCGCCCCATAGAAACTCGTAGATTACTCGTTGGGCTTCGCCAAGCTCGTACTCCCTGAGATAGCCGTTCACCGAACTGACAACCAGGTTCAGACGGTGGAGAATCCATCTATCCTCGCGATTTCGCGTTTCCGGCGGGTCATACCATCCGGCCAGGGACGCGAGGTCAACCCCCTCCAGGCTGGTCACCACGAACCGGGCGGCGTTCCAGAGCTTGTTGGCGAAGTTGCGACTGGACTCCAACTTCGACTCCCCCAAACGGAGGTCGTTTCCCGGAGCGGTCCCCGTGGTCAGAGCAAAGCGCAGCGCATCGGTGCCGAACTGGTCAATAAGCTGGAGTGGGTCAAGGACATTGCCTTTGGTCTTGCTCATTTTCACGCCCTGAGTGTCCCGTATCAAGCCGTGAAGAAAGACGGTGTGAAAAGGCTCGCGTCCCGTATTCGCCAGGCCCATCATTATCATACGGGCCACCCAGAAGAAGATGATGTCGTAGCCCGTCTCCATAACGAAGGAGTCGTATCCCTGGGTAGCATGGTCGTGGTCGGGCCGGGGATAGAAATACCTCATGTCATCCGTATCCTCCGGCCATCCCAGGGTGGAGTGAGTCCAGAGACCCGAGCTAAACCAGGTGTCCAGCACGTCCGGGTCCTGCCAGATTCGGGTGGAGGCGCAATGTTCGCAGTGGTCCGGGTCCTCTATGCTCACCGTCTGGCCCTGGCAGTCCCGACAATACCACACCGGGATGCGGTGGCCCCACCATAGCTGACGGCTGATGCACCAGTCCCGGATATTCTCCAGCCAGTTGAGGTATACGCGGCCGAACCGTTCGGGTACTATGCGTATGCGGTCCTCGGTGACAGCCCTGTAAGCTCGGCCCGCAATTGAATCCGGGTCATCATGTGTACCTACGTTCATGAACCACTGGATGCTCACTAGGGGCTCCACCACGGTTTTGCACCTCTGGCAGTGCCCTACAGAGTGCCGGTAAGGTTCGATTCTCTCGATTAGCCCTTCCGTCTCCAGTTGGTTCACTATTCCTTCACGGCACTCAAACCGCTCTCTCCCCTCGTAAGGGCCGGCCTCAGATGTCATCGCACCATCAGGTCCAATAACTGTGACCACCGGCAGGTTGTGGCGCTGGCCGATTTCAAAGTCGGTGGGGTCATGCCCCGGAGTAACTTTGAGAGCACCCGTGCCAAATTCGGGGTCCAGGGCCGGATCGGCTATGACGGGAATCCCTCGGCCCATAACCGGCAACACCAGGCTCTGCCCTACCAGGGAGCTATAACGGGGATCGTCAGGATGGACAGCCACAGCCGTATCTCCCAGCATGGTCTCGGGCCTGGTAGTCGCTACCGTTATATGTCCGGGACCATCGGCCAAGGGATAGCGTATATGATACAGATTACCGTTCAACTCCTCGTGTTCCACCTCGAGGTCGGAGAGGGCCGTGGAGCAGCGAACGCACCAGTTGATAAGGCGTTCTCCCTTGTATATGAGGCCCTTCTCGTAAAGGTTGACGAAAGTAGTCCGCACCGCCCTGCTGGGTCCAGGGTCGAGAGTGAAACGAAGGCGAGACCAATCGCAAGATGTTCCAAGGCGCTTATGCTGCTCGTCTATGGTGTTCCCGTACTTCCTGACCCATTCCCACACTTGCTCAAGGAACTTCTCACGGCCAAGCTCCTGCCGGCTGGTGCCCTGCCTGGCTAACTGTTGCTCAACTACCCATTGGGTCGCAATTCCGGCGTGGTCCTTGCCCGGCAGCCAGAGTGTGGAGTCCCCCAGCATACGATGCCATCGGCAAAGCACGTCTTCCACGGCCGCGGTGAGTGCATGACCCAAGTGTAGCTCACCCGTCACGTTGGGAGGGGGCATTATGAGGACGAAAGGAGGTTTTTGAGGGTGATTGTTGGGCGTGATGGTAGCATTCTCCATCCAGAAACTAAATATGCGCTCCTCGACGTCAGCGGGGTTATATGCCTTGGAAATTTCCCCTATCGCTTCCTGCGCCATATCTTATATCCTCTCCATACATCAAAAAACCGGCCGAAAGCGCCGCATCTCCCCAACGCATCTAATCGGGCAGGGGCACGGAGACGGTTACACGATCGCCTACGGCCAGAGTCGTGTGGCCGCGGCCGGTCAAGTCCTCAGCCATCAGTATATCGCCGGGGCCAAGGGAACGCTTCCTTCCGTCGCCTAAGCCAATCTCCATCGCACCGGAGAGAATGAACAGGTACTGACGGCGGGGAGCGTTGTGCCAGTCGCTAAAATTCCCGTCGGCAGAACGACGGAAGGTCAGGTCGGCGCCGGCCTTCAACTTTACGTGCTCCACCTCGCCGGATGGTGTATCCAGGTCCTCAAAATGGGACTGCCCGTCGTTGCCGGTATAAAGCCGGATTATCATGGGGATACCTCCTTAACTTTCACCACCCGTCGTCAACTATCATCCCACTCCCGGTGGAAGGGCAGGCAGTAATGACCGCTCCTAACACGCCGGTCTGTTGAGTACATCCTGTTCTATTTTGCGGGGGATACGCTGGCCGCTCAAGGTCCCGGAGAACTGACCGTTTTCCACCACCACCTTCCCGCGCAATATGGTAGTCACCGGCCATCCCTCAATCTCAGTCCCTTCCCAGATGCTATAGTCACCGATGTGGAAGTCGTTCATCGAGAGGGTCTTGCGTATGCCAGGGTCTATGAGCACAATGTCGGCGTCGCTGCCCGGCGCTATGGCTCCCTTGCGAGGGTAGTAGCCC
>JAGWBG010000084.1 GCA_021296015.1 Dehalococcoidia bacterium
CCGAACTCATTGTTCGTGCCGTAGGTGATGTCGGCAAGATAGGCTTCTTTCCTGGTCACAGGACGCAGGTGGCTTAGGCTAGGGTCGGCGTTCTTATACGACGGCTCGTATATATAGGCTGTGTCATGCTGAAGACAGGCCACCGAGAGGCCTAGCAGGTTGTATATCGGGCCCATCCAGACGGCGTCTCGTTTGGCAAGGTAGTCGTTGACTGTGACGACGTGGACTCCCCGTCCCGTAAGGGCATTCAGATACACCGGAAGCGTGGATACCAGGGTTTTACCTTCGCCCGTCTTCATCTCGGCGATCATTCCCTGGTGCAGAACGATGCCACCCATTAGCTGAACATCGTAATGCCGTTGGCCAAGGGTACGCTTGGCGGCCTCTCGAACAACTGCGAAAGCCTCGGGAAGCAATTCATCCAGTTGCCTTCCGTCGTCCAGATGCCTTTTGATCTCTTCCGTCTTGGGGCCAAGTTGGGAGTTGGACAGGCGTGCCATGTCCGGCTCAAGGGCGTTTATCTCTTCTATAGCAGGCCTGAACTTCTTACTTATTCTGTCACCGGAGTCTCCAATGATTTTACTCAGGATATTAACCATGAATCCACCTTACTGGCATCTCGGTTACTGTTTTTACCCCTCGCTGGTATAGCCGTGTCAACGTATTTGCCCACGTCTATTAAAACATCTCACCCACGGAGAGTCCTTCGTGGATGCGGCGTATAGCTTCGCCGAGCATGGGAGCAACCGACAGTACCGTTATCGTGCCATTACGCTTATCTTCAGATAATGGAATCGTATCCGCGACTACCAACTCCTTGATAGGGCTATCTACCATCCTTTGTGCGGCGTTCCTCGATAGCACCGGATGGGTAGCGCAGGCGTAGACACTCTTGACTCCTCGCTCATTGAGGGCTCCTACCGCTGACAGCAGCGAGCCACCGGTGTCCACCTCATCATCGAAGGTGAGGGCGGTCATCCCTTCTACGTCACCGATGATGTTAAGGGACTCGGTATTGTCATTGTTTCCTATTCGACGTTTTTCGATGATGGCAAGGGGCGCTTGTAGACGCTCTGCCATGTCGCGTGCCCTTTTGCTGATGCCAATATCCGTAGCTACCACGACCGGATTCTCCAGGGCCTTGTCCCGGAAATAGTGGCTGAGGATAGCCAGGGCGGTTAGCTCATCAACCGGGATGTTGAAAAATCCCTGGATTTGTCCGGCGTGAAGGTCTATGGTAAGAAGGCGGTCTGCTCCCGCCGCCGTGAGAAGGTCCGCCACAAGACGTGCGGTGATGGGAACTCGTGGCTGGTCTTTCTTGTCGGTACGACCGTAGCCATAATAGGGGACTACCGCGGTTACCCGACCCGCCGACGCGCGTTTAGCTGCATCAATCATTATAAGCAGCTCCATCAGATGGTCGTTAACGGGTGCACAGGTGGGTTGGATGATAAAGACGTCCCTCTGGCGGATGTTCTCCTGAATACGCACAAAGGTGTTGTCGTTGTTGAACTTGAACACCTCAACTTTCCCTGGGGGTATGTTAAGATAATCACATACGGCATGGGCAAGCTGAGGATGGGCATTACCACTGAAGACCCGTAGTTCATCAAAAGGCCCCATTATCTCCCCCTCTGAGCGGTTTTTCTTGCCTCGCCTGAGGCAGCTAAGACTCCCTTATGCCCTGAGAGATGGGTGTAATGTCGTTGCAGCGGGCTATCCTGCTACTTGAAAATTCCGTAAGCTTCAGTCCGATTATAGCATAGCCATGCGGGTAAGCGGAAGGAACATCGTTTCGTGGAAATGGTAGCTTATCGGCTTCTTCCCAATGAGTATCATTTTTGGTATACTGCCCAAGGTTGACCTCCGAGACTCTTGGCTATGCCCATGAACTCTCGTGACAGGCCAACCTTGAGCGTAAGGTTCTCGGTTGAGAAATTTGCAAACCGGACCTCGGGCGAGGGGAGGGGACATGCCGGCTCATGCCGTTATAGGTGGACAGTGGGGGGACGAAGGCAAGGGGAAGGTGGTGGATTTCCTGGCGGAGAAGGCCCACTGTGTGGTGCGCTACCAGGGAGGCAACAACGCCGGGCATACTGTCGTTACCCAGAAAGGCGAATTCAGCCTTCACCTTGTCCCGTCGGGCATCCTGTGGCCCCAGGTCACTTGCATTATTGGCAACGGCGTTGTCGTAGACCCTGATGTTCTAATCGAGGAGATGGACAACCTGGAATCCAGGGGCATTGACACCAGCAGACTTTATGTCAGCGAGCGTGCCCATCTCATAATGCCTTATCACATCCTTCTGGACCGGCTGGAGGAACGAGCCAGGGGGTCTGAGGCTCTCGGGACCACCGGGCGGGGTGTGGGGCCTGCTTACACGGATAAGACGGGACGCATGGGTATCAGGGCCGGGGAGCTTTTTGACCTTTCCTCGGAAGATTTCCTGTCCAGATTGAAACGGACAATTGAGTTCAAGAACAACATAATTACCAAGATACACGGTGAGCCTCCAGTCTCCCTGGAGGAAGTGTATGACAAGTGCCTAAATTGGAGTCAGCGACTGAAGCATCACATCCGTCCTACTGAGTTGATGGTCCATAAGACCCTATCCCAGGGCCACAACGTTCTTCTGGAGGGTGCCCAGGGTACTTTGCTGGACCTGGACCACGGAACGTACCCCTACGTGACCTCATCTTCGCCATCTATCGGCGGAGCCGGCACCGGCATGGGCCTGAGTCCGCGAGATATTACCAGCATCACCGGAGTCTTCAAGGCCTACTCTACTCGGGTGGGCAGCGGGCCTATGGCCTCAGAGATGCACGATAGCACGGGTGATGCGCTGAGGGAGAAGGCGTGGGAGTACGGCGTAACCACGGGGAGGGCCAGGCGTATTGGCTGGTTCGACGCCGTTGCCGGTAGGTACAGTGTCCTAGTCAACGGCTTCACCTCGTTGGTGTTGACCAGGCTGGACGTGCTCGACGGTTTCCCTTGCATAAAGATATGTGTGGGGTATGAGGTTGACGGAGACGCCGTTGACCACTTCCCCGCAAGTGCATCTTTGCTTGGGCGCTGCCGACCTGTGTATGAGGAGCTTCCCGGTTGGGAGGTGCCCACGGCCAACGCTACGCAGATGTCCCAACTGCCCCGGGAGGCGGTGACCTACGTGAGGCGCATAGAGGAACTGGTAGGTTCACCCATTCACGTCATCTCTACCGGACCTCGGAGGGGTGAGACAATCGTGATTAAGCCCATCCTCTGATGCCGGCCCGGGTGTCGCAACGTGGCCGGGAGTAGGGTTCCGGTGACTGCTAGTCTGCGAATCGAAATCACGGGGTCACGGTTAGGTGCGCCGGCGCAACTGGGGAGGCCTGAGACTCCGGCTATCTTGCGCGAGCCTGACTACTTGATGGGCGAGGCCGAGTAGCTGTGGTACTCCGTCCTCCTCCCTTCCGGGATTTGAGGGAAAAGAAGGCCGCAGCTAGGAACAACAGCATCGCAAGTACCCCGAACACGATGAGCACGGGTGCCAGGGTGTAGCCTCCGATGATTGTTATGAGGCTCACAATGGCCCCAACCCCCATGACCACTGCGCCGGTTCTCTGCTTGAACACCGCCAACGCGGCGCCTGCGAGCCCAACGATAGAGAAAAGGACGCCCAGAAGGCCGACGCCTTGTAGTCTGTTCAAATTCTCCTCATTGAAGAAATCTTTTTCGTCCATGCGCATCGTGTCGGCAAGTTCTGCTATGCCTCGCAGGCCTTGAACGTCGAGGTCTTCGCTTGTTGCGCTGCCGATGATAAGCGCTATCATGGCTCCCACAAACATGATGATGGCCGCCAAGATGCCTACAACTACCGCCGCTCCTCGCATGTTCAACTTCCTTTCCCTTGGGCCTGTGCCCGCATTGACGCAACGTTAGCTTCAATTACCAGGGAAAATCAAGGTTCGGCGGAGACGTTGTAGAAGAAAATGGAGCAGGTCATCCTTACCGTCAAGTGTTGACGGCGAGGATGGCCCGGAAAAGGAAACGCTATTGCGCCTACCGGGGGACGGGGATGTCCACCTCGTAGCGCCTCAGCACCTCATCTATCTGAGCAGCCGACTTGTCGTCGGCAGGTACCAGAGGCAGCCGGGGGTTCCCCACGTTGAATCCCACCTTGTTGAGGGAGTATTTGACCGGGATTGGGTTGGACACCACGAACAGCACCTTGAACAGGGCGTGAAGCCGGCGGTGCTCTGCGGCGGCTTTCTCCACGTCTCCCTCGAGTAAGAGTCCCATCATCTGCTTAATCTGGTTTCCGACCAGGTGGGATGCCACGCTGACCACGCCGTACCCACCCATTGACATAATGTAGAAGGTCTCGTTATCGTTGCCGCTCCACACCAGGAAGCCGTCTCCGGCTCCGTCTATAATGCGGGCAATCTGGTCCATGTCGCTCCCTGCCTCTTTCACCCCTACGATGTTGTCAATATGGCTAAGCCTGATGGTGGTGTCGTGGGTCATGTTGAGGCTGGTACGGCTGGTGACATTGTAAAGAATACAAGGCAAATGAACACTCTGGGCGATAGCCTTGAAGTGCTGGTACAGCCCTTCCTGGGGAGGCTTGTTGTAGTAGGGCACCACCAGCAGCAGTCCGTCCGCGCCAGCCCGCTCCGCCTCCTGACTCAGTTCGATGCTCTCGGCGGTGTTGTAGTTGCCCGTGCCGGCTATGACGGCTCCCCTATCGCCTATAGCGTCTTTTACCTCGGAGAGCAGGCGAAGCTTCTCCTCAGTGGTGAGGGTGGGCGATTCCCCCGTAGTGCCAGACACAAGCACGCCGTCGCTGCCGGAATCCAAGAGGGCGTTGGCTAGGCGCTTGGCCTGTTCATAGTCTACCTGCCCCTGCTCATCGAATGGGGTCACCATTGCTGTTAGCAGCCTGCCTATCTCTGCCATATCGGCCCTCCTCACTTTTTGGTATTGTATCACCGAAGACAAGTCCCGGCCAATCTATAGGCTTGAAGGGAGGTGCAAAGCTGCACATTTCGCTCCAGTCTGCATCCCGTCATTCCGGCCTTGAGCCGGAATCCATAACCCCGCCCCTGGATTCTGGCCTGCGCCAGAATGGCGACCCGTCTGCGGCGGGTAGGTGTGGGACCTGGAGTGGCGGACTTAGACAAACTGAATTTTGCACTCGCCACAGACTTGGCCTAATCGGCCTGGGATACGCCTGCCACTCTCCCCGGGGTCAGGCAATCTCTTCTAAGCACTTCCTCCACAATCTGGAGCGCGTTAAGGCCGGCACCTTTTCGGAGGTTGTCAGACACCACCCACATAGCCAGCCCGTTGGGGTGGGACACGTCCTTTCTAATGCGTCCCACATAGATGTCGTCGGTGCCTGCCACGTCCCAAGGCATTGGGTAAATACTATCTTCGGGTGAATCCAGGACTTTCACACCAGGCATCTTGCCAAGGACTTCCCGCGCATCCTCGACGGATACGGGTCGCTCAAATTCGATGTGCAAAGCCTCGCTGTGGGATATGTATACGGGGACACGCACGCAGGTAGCCGAAACCAGAACGTTAGTGGAATGCAGTATCTTCTGTGTCTCCTGAAGCATCTTTTGTTCCTCTCTGGTATAGCCGTCCGAGAGGAAGCTATCAATGCGCGGGATGACGTTGAAGGCAATCTGATGTGGCAACGCCTGTGGCGGCGCTGAGTTACCTTCATCCAGAAGGCCCCGGCTCTGCTCACGTAGCTCCAACATAGCACCGCCACCTGCCCCGGATACCGATTGGTACGTGTCGGCGATTATTCTGACTATTGGACTTAAACGCCGGAGGGGGTGGGCCAGCATGACGATGGGCGTGGTAGAGCAGTTGGGTATGGAGATGATACCCTGGTGCGATTCCACGTCCTCGCCGTTGACTTCCGGCACCACCAGAGGGACATCAGGCTGCATACGGAAATAAGAACTGTCATCAATTACCAGTGCCCCCGCGTTTACGGCGATGGGTGCAAGCTCGCCGCTCAGCCTGGTATTGACGGAGATGAAGGCGACGTCTATGCCTTTGAATGAGTTGGGCGTTGTCTCTTCCACGACCAACTCCTGGCCCATAACCTGAAGGCGTTTACCCGCGGACCGTGACGATGCCAAGACCTTGATTTGTTTGGCCGGAAACTGACGCTGCTCCAGAATTTTAAGGAGTTCCTTGCCTACTGCCCCAGTGGCTCCCACCACGGCTATACTGATTTCCTTCATTATAATATGTACCTCTGAAGTCTCGTGTATGAAACCTTAGCCTTGCCAAGCTTTACTTAAAGAGGATACCGGAGGATTATCAGTGTGTCTGACTTGTCCCCACTCGGAGTTTGGAAAGGAATGAGAAAATGCGCGCGTTTTCTCTACAGGCCAAGAATTTTATCCAAGCCTACCACAAGGCACTTGAGGTTCACAACCTCTCGGATGGCACGTACTATCCCGGGCATATAGCAGTCACGGCCCAGCGTATCGTGGCGCAGGGTGACGGTCTGGCCCGCCGTGCCAAGTATGACCTCGTGGTGGGCGCTGCGCCCGGCCATGCGCACGCTATGTATGCTGATACCGTTG
>JAGWBG010000085.1 GCA_021296015.1 Dehalococcoidia bacterium
CAGGACGCACCGGAGGCCCAGGAAACGGTGGATGAATTTCTCCGCAGTGTACCCGACAGCCTGGAACGTATATATGAAAAAATTCCCGAAGAGTACATAGCCGCCTACCGGGAAAAGGTTGTTGAAAGTTCCGCACGCTTGATAAAGGAGTACCTCGATGCGTCTGAAAGTGATTAGGGGTATGGCCCAGGCCAGGAAGGAGCTTTTCCGGGTAGACGTTCTGAACTTGGACTCCGTACCTCAGGAGGTTATAGACAGGACTGAGAAGGTGTTCGGAGAGCGGCTGTCTCCGATGGAGTCAGTCCAGCGTATCCTTGAGGATGTCCGGCTGCAAGGTGACAATGCCATCAGGCATTACTCCCGTATTCTGGACGGCGTAGAGATGGATGGCCTTGAGGTATCCAAGGAGCAAATTACCAGGGCCTACGAGCAAGCCCCTGGTGTTCTGGTTGAGGCCCTGGAATTTGCAGCTAAGCGCATAGATGACTTTCACAGAGCCACGATGCGTAAGAGTTGGGTTGACCTACCCTCAGGTATTGGCGAGTTGGTAGTACCCATCGAACGTGTGGGCATCTATGCCCCCGGGGGCACCGCTTCATATCCTTCTACGGTGCTCATGACAGCCATACCTGCCAGAGTAGCCGGAGTGAAGGAAATAGTGCTGGCTACACCTCCCAGAGATGGTGAGAACCCTGACATAACCGTGCTGGCAGCGGCAAAGCTGGCGGGAGTGGATAGGGTCATTCGGGTAGGTGGAGTCCAGGCTATAGGCGCTATGGCTTTCGGAACGGAGACCTTACCAAAGGTGGACAAGATTTGTGGCCCCGGCAATCTCTTTGTTACCATAGCCAAGAAACTGGTCTTTGGGCAAGTGGACATAGACGGCCTTTACGGTCCTACGGAGACGGTGGTGATTGCAGACGAGACGGCAAGTCCCGCTTACTGTGCCGCCGATATGTTGGCACAGGCAGAACATGACCCACAGGCATCAGCCATCCTGGTCACTACGTCTTCAGCCCTCGTAGGTGAGATTGAGAAGGAGGTTGATAAACAGCTCGCTTCGCTGGAGCGTGGAGAACTGGCCGGAGCATCCCTGGAGCGGCAAGGCAAGGTGATTCTCGTAGACGATATGGACGACGCCCTGGAGCTAGCCAATCACATCGCACCCGAGCATCTTTGCATGATGGTTGAAGAACCCTGGGCGTGGGCTGGTAAGGTAAAACACGCAGGTGGGGTGTTTTTGGGTCCCTTCTCTCCGGAAGTGATGGGGGACTACGTGGCAGGCCCCAGCCATGTGATGCCCACGGGGGGCACGGCCCGCTTTAGCTCTGCCCTGAGCGTACACCACTTCCTCAAGACTATGCCTGTTGTTGGCCTGAAGCCCGATGAGTACCATGGTCTGGCTGAGGCTGCCGCCGTCATTGCCAGAGCGGAAGGACTTACGGGACATGCGAGGGCTGTGGAGGGCAGGCTGAGTGACCTGACAGGTCGTGAGGACATGAGGCAAAGGAAAACGGCGCCATGACTGACGTAGTGAGCCTTTTGCAGCCACATATTCGCGGCCTTGAGATATACCAGGGTGTAGACCCCATGGAGGTCCTGGCTCAAAAAGCGGGCATACCACCCCACAAGATTATCAAGCTTAATGGTAACGAGAACCCCTACGGCCCTTCACCCGGCGTAATGGCGGCCCTGGGGAGCTATAAGCTCTACAATCTATACCCGGACCCGGAGCAGCGTCAGTTGCGGAATGCCCTGTCGGAGTACCTGGGCGTGGAGCCGGAGTGCATTGTGGCCGGCAATGGAAGCGACGAAATCATAGACTTGATTCTCCGAATGTTTCTCGGTCTGGGAGACGTGACGATAGACCATACCCCCACCTTTGGCATGTACTCCGGTTGTACTCGTATATGTGGTGGTGACGTGGAGGCAGTTCCCCGGAATGAGTCCTTTGAGATAGACCTGGAGGCCACTAGGCCAGCCCTGGGGTCAAGGACCAAGGTCATCTTCCTGGCATCTCCCAACAACCCAACCGGTAACGTAGCCCCGGAGTGGCAGGTCCGTCAGCTTCTGGCAACCGGGACTCTCGTTGTTGTGGATTAAGCCAATTATGAGTTCTGCGGGCAGACTATGATACCCCTGGTGCATGAGTATCCTAATCTCATTGTGCTACGCACTTTCAGCAAATGGGCGGGCTTGGCCGGCTTGCGAATAGGACTTGGCGTAATGAGTCCTGACATTGCCAGGGTGATGATGGGCGTGAAGCCTCCGTACAACGTGAACCTAGCAGCCGAGGTGGCACTATTGGCTTCCCTTGAGGACAGAGAAGGTCTGGTCGAGAGGGTAAATGCCATCGTAGATGAGCGGGACCGCATGTTCTCATTGCTGAGGGAAGTTCCTGGTGTGCGACCCTGTCCTTCACAGGCAAACTTTGTCCTTTGCCAACTCCCCCCTGGAAGGGGGAAGCAGGTCTTTGAAGGACTTGCCAGCAAAGGGATATTTTTGCGGTACTTTTCTAACCCCCGGCTGGAGGATTACGTCAGGATAAGCGTAGGGCTTCCCCACGAGACCGATGCCGTGATAGAAACACTGAACAGTGTCCTTAATGACCAGTGAGGGCGATTCGCTAATCGCCCCACAAAAAGAAGGAGCAGCGACTTGGAGCCACGCCAGACGGATATTGACCGCCACACCGGGGAGACATCCATATCTCTTTCCATAAACCTGGATGGCGAAGGTGAACATGATATTGTCACAGGTAACGGAATGCTGGACCACCTGCTGGCCCAACTGTCAAGGCACGGGCTGATTGACATAACATTGCGAGCCGAGGGAGACCTTTCCACAGGATGGCATCATCTGGTGGAAGATACCGCTATAACCCTGGGAAGAGCCTTTCGGGGAGCGTTGGGTGAAGGTAGCGGAATACGCCGAATGGGTCATGCCTTTGTTCCTCTGGATGAGACGCTGGCCATGGTGGCAGTTGACTTGAGCGGGAGGAGCTATGCCGTTCTGGACCTATCTCTAGATGATGCAATGGTCGAGACGCTACCGGGGGACCTGGTCAGACACTTCCTGGAGAGCTTCGCCATCGAGTCCAGAATAACCCTACATGCTCGAATACTGGCAGGGATGAACTCTCACCATAAAGCGGAGGCACTGTTCAAAGCTCTTGCCAAAGCGCTGCGGTACGCGGTGGAGTTGGACCCCAGAGGGGCGGGGCAGATTCCCAGCACAAAAGCAACCATACAAGGCTAGGACAGTTCCTCCAGATCGAAGTGGAAATCCTCTATAACGGGGTTGGAAAGCAGCTTATGGCACATCTCGCTAATCTGTGCCTCGGCCCCGCTTCGCTCGTCCGCCTGTATCTTTACCTCCAGATACTTACCCATCCTCACGCTTTCCACCGAATCGTACCCCAGGGTCTTTAGGCCACCGTGAACTGTCTGTCCCTGGGGGTCGTTGACGGTGGACTTGAGAGTTATATAAATCTTGGCCAGGAACATCAACTCCTACTGCCCTTGCCCAGCAACCTCTCTGAAATAGACCTTCACGTCGTCGTCGTCCTTGGGGGTATACTCCCTGAAGGTCTCGGTCATGTCCTGCCCGTTGACGAGAACTTGAACCGTACCTATAGTGCCATCCGGGCAGGGGTCACCATTCCGATATATCTCTCCCTCCAGCGTCTCTACCTGGTCGGGGTATATTTCTAGGGGGAAGCTATCAAAGAAACGGCCAATGTTGGCTCCGAGTCCCGCCTCCTCCAGATTATAGGGATGAACGTGTATAAGGCCATCTCCAACCCCATGAGAATGTACTCCGCCATCGGACGCCGGGAGATCTATGGTCTCTCCACAAATCTCCATGAGAAGAGTTGAGTGCCAGTGGTCTCCAATCTGAGCGCCGTCACCGGCACCCGACAGCCCTTGACCACCTATACCGCCGGGGAATGAAGACAACGCGAAGCTACCGATAATGAGGGCTGCGAATATTGCCGCCGCACTTATAAAGCTCCAGCGGCGTATCTTCCTCCAAGTTCTGGGACGCAGCCTGAGACCAAAGCGCGGCCAGTTGAACTTTCTCGCCGTTTCAGTAGCCGCGGGTGTCGTAGGCGTAATGCTACCCCTTCTCGACCTGGAAGGCCTTGCCCTGTTGCGTCTGCGCCCCTTTGATTCCGGCATAGGTAGAATTTCCTTGTTGCTCAGGCTTTGGGAAGCTCCTCACCAGTCAGAAGGTGATAAGCTTCTATATAACGTTCCGAGGTTTTACGCACCACGTCTTCAGGGAGGGATGGCGCTGGCGGTTCCCTGTCCCAGCCGTGGGCATCTAGCCAGTCTCTAACATACTGCTTGTCAAAATTGGGTAAAGAGCGTCCCGGCTCGTAACCGGAGGCATCCCAGAAGCGACTGGAGTCCGGGGTAAGAAGCTCGTCTATGAGTATCAGATTGCCATCAACGATACCGAATTCCATCTTGGTATCGGCCAGAATAATGCCTCTCTGCCGGGCAAAATCGTTGGCAAAGCTGTAGATTGACAGGCTGCTCTCCTCCAACTGCCGTGCCAGGTTCTCCCCCACCATGTCCACCACTTCTTGATGGGTCATATTCTGGTCGTGGCCTTCTTCAGCCTTGGTGGTGGGGGTGAATAATGGCTCAGGCAGGGCCTGTCCCTCTTTCAGGCCTTCCGGCAGTTCCTTGCCCCAAACCGTGCCGTTCCGCCTGTACTCCGCCCATGCGGAGCCGGCGAGGTAGCCTCTTACAATGCACTCTATGTCTATACGCTGTGCTTTTCTGACAACCATGGACTGCTGGGATATTTCTTGAGACACCAGGGAGAAGGTGGCATTGCCTTTGTATTTCTCGATAACCTCGGGAGCGTCCGCCATTCCGACGAGGTGGTTGTCCATCAGATTGGTAGTGTGACGAAACCAGAAGGCAGACATCCGAGCGAGCACCTCGCCCTTGCCCGGTATGCCGGTCGGCAGTACCACGTCAAAAGCAGAGATACGGTCCGTGGCTATCATGAGGAGGTGTCCGTCACCCAGGTCATAGGTGTCTCTCACCTTGCCCTTGTGGAGTCGGTTGGGTAGATTCGTTTCAATAATCATATATATTCCTACTCAACAGCTATTTGGCCCGTAGTTAAATTATACTCCAATAACCCTATGCGTCGGAAGGTTTCCTCTATATATCTCAAATAATAGCCATAGTCAAAAAGTCCGTTCAACTCATCCGGGGATAGATATGAGGTCACGTCGGCGTCGGATTTCAGTAGCTCCCGGAAGTCCATCTCTTCGTCCCATCCACGCATAGCGTTCCGCTGTACCAGGTCGTAGGCACTCTCCCGGGAGATGCCCTTCTCTATCAGGGCAAGCAGGACCCTTTGGCTGAACAGGAGGCCGTGGGTGCTCTCCATGTTTTGCCACATTCTCTCAGGATAGACCCTGAGTCCCCGTATTATTCGGGTGAACAAGCCAAGTATATAGTCCAGGGCCAGGCACGAATCAGGAATAATAAGCCGCTCCGCCGATGAGTGACTAATGTCCCTCTCGTGCCACAGTGCCACGTTTTCCAGTGCGGTAACACTGTGTCCCCTTATCAGTCGAGCGAGACCACACACTCGCTCGGAAAGCTCCGGGTTCCGTTTGTGGGGCATCGCTGAGGAGCCGGTCTGACCCTCCCCGAAAGGCTCCTCCACTTCCCTGACCTCCGTCCTCTGGAGAGAGCGGATTTCAGTGGCGAACTTTTCCAGGGAGGCGGCTATCAGCGCCAACGTAGTTACAAAGTGGGCGTGTCGGTCCCGTTGAACAATCTGATTTGAGACAGGCGCCGCCTCCAGACCCAGCCTGTTGCACACTCGTTCCTCAACTTGGGGCGAGACTGTGGCATGGGTCCCAACCGCGCCGGAGATTTTCCCCACCCGAACGCTATGAAGGGCCTGCGCCAACCTTTCCCTCTGCCTCTCCATCTCAGTCCACCACAGGGCCAGCTTCAGGCCAAAGGTTATAGGCTCGGCATGGACTCCGTGTGTCCGGCCTATCATCTGCGTATCTTTATAGGTAATCGCAGCGGATTTCAAACACTGGCATAGCTCATCAATGTCCTCGGAGAGGACCTGGCCTGCTTCCACTAGCTGTAGGCTAAGGGCGGTGTCAATGACATCGCTGGAAGTGAGACCCAGATGCAACCACCTTCCCTCATCACCCAGTCCGTCGGTGACGGACCGAAGAAACGCCGTAACATCGTGCCGGGTGCGTTGGAAAATCTCTTCCATTCTGACATGGTCATATCTGGCCTGGCGAAGCTTCACCATGTCGTCTTGAGGAATGACTCCTTCTTCAGCCCATGCCTCGCACACTGCCAGCTCGACCTCAAGCCATTTGTTGTACTTGTTCTCGTCGGACCAGACTCGTTTCATTTCGGGCCGGGAGTAGCGGTCAATCATCCTGTTTGTACCTCCCTGCCGTGATACTCTTCCAGCGCAGTGATAACGTCTCGGAAGTCGCTAAATTCGTTATAGGGTACCTGCCTCTCGCTGCAAACTCGGGC
>JAGWBG010000337.1:0-517 GCA_021296015.1 Dehalococcoidia bacterium
TCCATCGTAGCTTTCTCGGGGTCCCGGGGAGGATTTGCCCCGAAGAATTCAATCAGAGGATCAAGGCCGAATTGGTCCTCATCACCATTCATAGCCTCAGTCACACCGTCGGTATACAAGATGACCGAATCCCCTGGCGATAGGGTTACGGAGTTTTGCTCATAATCCAGGTCTGGTGCAACCCCCAGAGCTATCCCACCCGTCAATGGGAGCAGAGTGGAGGTCCCGTCAGCGTGGATTATGAGGGGCCTGTTGTGGCCCCCGTTGGCATAGGTAAACCTTCGGGTAGCGGGGTCATATACGGCGTACAGAACGGTGACGAACATTGTACCTTCGTTGCTCTCCAACAGCAAATCGTTGACTTCGCGCAGCACGTCGCCGGGGCTTTCGTGGCCTATAGCCGCACCTTTCAACAGGGTGCGGCTGGACATCATGAAGAGAGCGGCCGGCACACCTTTGTCGGACACATCGGCGACGGCAAGGCCTATCCGCCCTTGGTCCTGGGTCATCTCGTCAA
>JAGWBG010000337.1:834-2061 GCA_021296015.1 Dehalococcoidia bacterium
AAAGCGTGAGTCCGTCCATCTGAGGCATGTTGATGTCCGAGAGCACCATATCAATGTTCTCATCCTGGCTCAACATCTCCAAGGCTTCGATGCCGTTGCGGGCAAAGACAAACTGGTAGCGGCCAGACCGGATGTTCCGACGCATACGCTGCAACATGAGAGGCTCCAGGTCTGGTTCATCATCAACCACCAGTATCTTGTAGGGTTCTTGCATCGCTATTACCCCTTAGCGCTTCTTTATTTGGTTTGACAAATCCCCTGCTTCATCAATAATGAAGGGGTTCCCGATATCCGTGAAAGCTCGGAACTGGTCAGTCTTTGAGTGCAGCTCGGCCTGGGAAGCATGAATGGCGATAATCTTGTCGAATCCGCTAATCTCGAAGACTTCCTGTATAGGCCCTGAAAGCGAGCAGACCGCAAATTTCGCATTCTGGGTTTGTAACGTCTTGGCCGTCAGCAGAATCACCCGAAGACCAGCGCTGCTGATGTAAGACAAATGTTCCATATCAAGGATCACGGCCCTCTCGCTGTCATTTATGGCAGCATCCAAAGCCGCCTGGAATTCACGAGCATTAGCCCCATCTACCCGCCCATCGGCCTTTGCGATTAAAATGTCTCCCTGTCGCTCCGTATTAAGATCCATCAGGTATCTCTCCTTATAGTGTAATGTTGCTATCGTGGCCGTGCTTGCCTCAGCGCCTCTGTCCCCATTTCTCTACATGGGCGGGCTGCCTGGACTCAATGGTCTCTTTAATATCGTCTTAATCTTCACGAATATGTATACGGAGCCGCTATCCACTTTTTGCTCAATGAACTTTGGTTAACTTCTCAACCATTCTACCATCAAGAACAGGATGTTAGCACCCGGATATTATCTAATCTACGACGCATATTTGCAACCTAGAAAACGGTCTTGCAACCCTGTCTCTTACCAATTGATGAACTATAGACTAAGTCCGGGTTGCTTTCCCATCGCCACCTCAGTTCTCCTCGGCGAGTCTTCGACTTTCGCGGGGGTGCATAGGCGGAAGTCCCCACTTCGCGCAGCACATGATCATCGGCCCTCAGATAGTCCATAGATGGTCCATCAGGGTCTAAATGTCCTTGAAGCGCAGGCAGGGAGGTAAACAAAAGCACCAGCATACGCTTTAATATCATGGAGGCTTTCAAAGGGAGGGGGCGTATGCCGAAGTCTCACGTAAATGGGGTGAATCTTAACTTGGATGT
>JAGWBG010000086.1 GCA_021296015.1 Dehalococcoidia bacterium
AATGTGCGGATAGAAGGCCAACCGCCGTGATCAGGAATTGTCCCGCCGCCCGTCGGCCGTCTTCGGTCCAGACCTGCCATCGGTCCCCGACTTCGTCGTAGACTGCCGAGGAGACGCGGGCATTGAACCGGATGTCCTGACGCAGATCAAACTTGTCCGCCACGTAATTCAAGTAGCGTTCGTTCTCAGGCTGACCGGAATAAAGCTCTTTCCAGTCCCATTCCTGGAGAAGTTCCTCTGAGAAGGAGTATCCGTAGGTGTAACTCTCTGAGTCGAAACGGGCCCCGGGATAGCGATTCCAATACCAGGTGCCACCCACTCCACTGGCATCCTCGAAGACCCGGACCGAGAGCCCGAGTTGTCGGAGACAGTACAACTGGTACAACCCGGTTACCCCGGCGCCGATGACGATGGCATCGAACTGTTCAATATCCTCATTCAACCGTGTGCCGGCCGTGTGTGTTTGTTGTAGGGAGTCTCCCATATCTTCCCTCCTCAGGTCATTGGACTGTTGCGGTCACAGTGACAGACCTGATTGCCTTGCATGGGTAGCTGAGGCAACCGGTCTTGGCTGTGTCCACCTGTGGTCAGGACGCCAAGCGGAACCATCGCCATCAAATGAGCATCCTATATTGTAGCTTGCTACCTAGGAAGTCTGTCAATTGGGCCTGGGAATATCAGTTATTGACCTTCAGTGACGATAGCTGGAACTGGATTGGCAGTTCAAGGTTAGAGGTCGAGAAGTCTTGCTTTTCGGCAGGTGAAGATTCCCCTCTTGAAGGACCATAAGGGCTTCAATCTGTGAAGTCCGGCTAATTCCAGTGTATGCCGTGCCTCGTCTCGCGTCGGGCCACTGTCAGGACTTCCTGGAAGGGAGCGACGTTGTACTTCGACTCGAAAGTCAGCCAGTCGTCGTCGAGCTCGAACCGCCGAGCAAGCTCCCCCAGGTCGGCTACCAGACTGTATCTGCCGCACATCTTACCTCCGTAATAGACCCGTCGGAGCCGCCCGCGTAGTCCCCACATTATTGCCAGTCGTGGGACGGCGGCATGGTTACGCCCCACCGGACGGCGCGCAGGTCGGCAGCTATCACGTTGGTCATCCGGTCCCGGGTGGGGTCGCTGCTGAAGATCATGAGTTGCCCCCGCGAGTTGGGGGGCCCGCTGGTGCCGTCATAATAGGTCATGACGACCTTCAGGAACTTGCCCTGGGCCTCCGTCGCGGGGGTATAGCAGCCCCGGAGTGAACAATCGCTGTTGTTGCCGCCTGAGCAGGGCGGTAAACGTCATGGGAGACGCCCCCTTGCCTCTGCGGGTGGCGGGGAATACCAGGTCTGACCGTCGGCGAAGCTCAACGCCTGTCCCAGTATCTCCATGGCCCTGCCGGACAGCGGCACCCGGTAGGGACGCCTCGCCTTCATCCGGGCGGCGGGGACCTCCCATGCGGCCGCCTCCCAATCTATCTCACCCCACTCGGCCGCACGCACCTCCCCGGAGCGGCTGGCAGTCAGGGCCAGGAATTCAAAGGCCAGCTTGGTAGTAGTGTCGGCGGTAGACTCCCTGACCCGCGCCACCGCGCCCGGCACCTGGACATAGGGCAAAGCCTGGCGGTGCTCCTTGACCCACTTGACAGGGGGCAACCCCTTGAGCAGAGAGCGCCCCGCCGGATTGTCCGGCCTGTAACCTTAGGTAACCGCCCAGTCCATGACCGGCTCCATCCGCTGGCGGACCCGTCTGGCGGTCTCCGGTTTTGTGGTCCAGATGGGAGTCAGCACGTCCATGGCATCGGCCGGGGTGACGGAGTCCACCGCCTTGCGCCCGATTAGGGGATAGGCGTAAGTGGCCAGGGTGCTCTCCCACTGGGCGGCGTGCTTCGGGTTGCTCCAGGTCGGGCGGTGAAGCTCGATCACACGGGCGGTGGCTTCGGCGAAAGTGGGGATGGACGGGGCAGGCCTGCGGGCTGCCGCACACGACTCTTGTTTCTCGGCAACCGGGTCCCGGGTCTCGGCAACTGTGGCACGATTGTCGTGGGCGATGGATCGGGCTCTGGAAAAGCTGACGGCAGGATAGGGACCCAGACCTATGTTGCGGCGGTGTCGGTTGATTACGATTCGCTGGACCCAAGATTTGCTGCCTGATGGGGCGACGTTGAGGTAGAGGCCGTCACCGTCGCCATGCCTGCCGGGTTTGCTCGGGGCATTTACCTTGAGTGCGGTGAGAATACCCACTCCCCTCTTTACCACATTGTTTCCCACACAATGAGTGGGATGCAGTGGTATTTTACGGGAGTTGGGGCAATGTTCAAGTCCTCAGTCTCATTAATCCAGATACAGCTTCTGTGTTTTTGAGACTTCATGGGTCTGCAAGGGATATTAGTTTGGCGGAGAGGGTGGGATTCGAACCCACGAGAGGCTTGAGGCCCCTACGCGCTTTCCAGGCGCGCCTGTTCGACCACTCCAGCACCTCTCCTCTAACCTGTTAACCCTTGACGTACGGCGATATAATCCGGGCCTCACGGAGGTAAGCCGTTTCTAATGCCTATCCCGGATTCATAGTCCTGTGGTGACGAATACCTATTAGAACGACCTGCCTATTAACTTTGTCCGACTTCATGGCTATTATACCATCTATATCCTATATCATTGGGGCTGGTATGTGCCAAAGGGTGTGAAAGCAATCTTCCAGGACACTTGGTGTTTTTAACCGGACTCTCTATGGGCCGGCATCACCGAGCGGCACCTGCACAAAACTATCTTCTAAGAATCAGAGCGCTGCCGACGGGCTGTCCGCCCCATCCCATGCTCATGGCGACCTCCGGGTCCTTTACCTGGCGGCACTTCCCTTCTGAGTAGTCATAGGTGTGCTTGCCGTCCTGCCATTGAGGGCAGTAGTCGTCCACCGTTCCGCGAAGCTGCCGCACGTTCTCGATGACCATGTTCATTCCGTGGGTGTAACCCTCACACAGTTGGCCTCCGCTGGGGTTGTTAGGCCGTCTGCCCCCCAATCCTAAGCCTCCACCGCAGACATAATCTTTTCCTTCACCCACTTTGCAAAAACCATAGCTCTCGAACTGAATCAGCACGGTGTAGGTAAAGGCGTCGTATGAGCCGGTCACGTCAATGTCGTCGGGAGTGACGCCGGCCATATCGAATACCCTGGGTGCGACGTAGTGGCCGGATACCCTAGTAACTGGGCCGTAGCCATAATGGAAATCGCCCCCCGGTTTGGTCCCCCTGCCCTGCACTCCCATGACATAGGCCGGTGGCTGTTTCAGGTTCCTCGCTCGCTCTGACGAGGTCACTATGATGCAGGTTGAGTTGTCGGTCTCCAGGCAGCAGTCCAAGAGGTGAGCGCATGGCTTGACAATCCATCGAGAGTTCAGCACGTCCTCCACCGTCACCCGTTGCTTCATAAGCGCTTTTGGATTGTTGCTGGCATGATTGCTTTGAGCCACCTTGACGTGGGCCAGGTGTTCGTTGGTCACCCCGTACTCCATCATGTGGCGGGTAAAGGTGAAAGCGAAGATCTGTATGGGCATGAAAACGCTATAGGGCCGCTTCAATATCTCGCTGCCGTTCACGGGGGTTGCTGCCCCCGCCTCCTTGCTGCTCATGCGGAACTGGGAGTAGCCGTTCATGGAGCGATATATTGCTACTGTGTGACACATTCCGGCCTCAATGGCACCCATCGCCAAGCCGACCAGGGCTTCTGTGCTCGACCCGCCTCCCGAAACGTCCATGTAGAAGTTGGGGCGTATGCCCAAGTCATACATCACCGTGGTGGAGGGAGCGGAGTCCCCCAAGTGGTAGCTCATCAGTCCGTCCACGTTCCCAGAGGATAGCCCTGCGTCGTCCATGGCGTTACGAATGGACTCAACGGCCATGGCACGCGTGCTCCGCCATGACCCGCGGCTGTACTCCGTCTCTCCGACACCTACGATGCAGTATTTGTCTCTGATGGTGTTACCTGGCATGATGATCACTCCTCGGTTAAGTGTGGTCTATCTGTTGAAAATCTCGTCTGAGGAGGAGGGCCAAAAGATGCGTCATGGAGGGTTGGCGGAGAGGGTGGGATTCGAACCCACGATACCGTAAGGTATACCGCTTTTCGAGAGCGGCGCCTTCAACCACTCGGCCACCTCTCCTGTAGCTAGATTAAGGGATTCCGGTCACCTTAGCAAGGGCGTTGGCATTCTTTTGCTTGATGCGGAACTCGCTACAGATGTTGCTGCAAGAGTTGCAGCATGTTCCCGTCGGGGTCCAAGAACGTGGCTACCCAGCCACCCCAGTGCTCCTGCTCCGGGGGGCGGACGAACTCCACACCTTGCTCGCCAAGTCGGCGGTGCTCATGGTGAATGTCAGTGACGCCAAAGCTTATCATAATGCGGTAAGGGTCCTGGGCATGCCCTTTCACCCTGTCGTGGAGCCCAAGATTCAGGCGCAGATTGCCCCACTCGAAGTTGGCCCATCCTTCCTTGTAGCCGCGCAGCTTCAACCCCAGGGTATCTCTGTAGAACGTCACCAGCCGCTCCACGTCCTCGGTCCATACAGTGACGCCTATCACTCCTTCGTTCATACCAGTTCCTTCACCTTGGCACCCACGTCGGGGGCAGTGACCAAAGCCTCTCCCACGAGGGCGGCGTGGACACCCAATTGCCTGAGCAGGAGCATATCCTCTCTGGTGCTGATGCCGCTCTCGCTGACCACCACCTTTCCCCTGGGCATGAGACCTGCTATCTCTCGGGTTACCGAGAGGTCAGTGTGGAAAGTGCGCAGGTCCCGATTGTTGATACCGATAATCTCGGCCTTGGATTCCAGGGCTGTCTCAAGCTCCTCCCTGGTATGCACTTCCACCACGCATTGCATCCAGAAGCGGCGACTGAGGGCCATTAGCTCCACAAATTTCTCCGGTGTCAGGATGGCGACTATCAGCAGGATGGCGTCGGCGCCGTATGCCCTGGCCTCATATACCTGATAGGGGTCGAATACGAAGTCCTTGCGCAGCACGGGAATCCCCTGGGGCAGGACTGCCTGCTTTACCGCCTCCAGATGTTCCAGAGTCCCCTGGAATCGGGGGTCCGAAAGCACGGATATTGCGGCGCCGCCGTTCTCCGTATAGGTAGTGGCCAGCTGGACCGGGTCGAAGTTGGGTGAGAGGAGACCACGAGACGGGGATGCCTTCTTCACTTCGGCTATGAGTCGTACCCGGTCGCCCAGCAAGGCCCCCGATAGGTTCAACGGCCTGGGCTGGGCCGCAATCCGCTCCTCCAGGACATCCAGGGGCACCTCGGACTTCTGGCGCTCCAACTCCTCGCGTTTCATGGCCACAATGTCGTCAAGTATGGTAGTCATCTAGGATAGCTTGACCTCCTCTCCTTTGACCGGACTCGTTATGGAGCTAGGGAGAAACTCAGCTCCACCAGGGCTTCCATCCGCCTCAACGACTCACCGCTGTCAATAGCCTCGCCAGCAAGTCCTATTCCGTCCTTCAGGTCTTGTGCCTTGCCCCCCACCATCAGGATGGCAGCGCTGTTGAGAAGCACAACATCCCTGATGGGTCCTTTCTCTCCCTGGAACAGACGGCGCAGAATCACGGCGTTTTCCGCCGGGTCGCCCCCTTTTATCTCCTCTACGGAAACCCAGGGCAGGTCAAGCTCATCGGGAGAGACGGTGTAGGAGTGGATCACTCCGTCGTGGACCTCCCAGACCCGGGTCCTGGCTCCCAGGGTAAGCTCGTCCAGGCCGTCCTCCCCGTGTACTACCAGGGAGTGCTGAGACCCCAGGAGTACCAGCACCTCGGCCATCTTGTCTCCGAAGCTGGGGTCTGGTACGCCCGCCAGTTGGCGCTGGGCACCCGCCGGGTTGGTTAGAGGGCCCATCAAGTTGAACACGGTGCGAATGCCTATCTCTCTGCGCACGGGGGCGGCGTGGCGCATGGCCGGGTGGAAGGTGGGAGCGAACATAAACCCTATGCCCACCTCCTCTATGCACCGCTTGACCCCTTCCGGCCCCAGGTCTATTTTCACTCCCAGGGCCTCCAGGACATCGGCGCTGCCGCAGGAGCCGGAGGCGGCCCGGTTGCCATGCTTGGCTACCTTGAGGCCGGATGCAGAGGCTACGAACGACGCTGCCGTGGAGACGTTGAAGGTCCCCTTGCCATCGCCACCTGTGCCGCAGGTATCAACCAAGACGCCGTCTACATCTACTTTCAGGGACTTCTCCCGCATGATGGTAGCCATACCTGCGATTTCCTCGGGAGTCTCTCCTTTTACTCGCAGGGCAGTGAGGAAGGCTCCAAGCTGGGCCGGGGTAACCTCCCCCTCCATAATCTCTCGCATGGCGGTGGAGGCTTCTTCCATGCTCAAGGGACTGCCGGATACCAGGCTCTCGATGGCTCCTCTAATCATGGGTCTCTCTCGCTTGGAC
>JAGWBG010000087.1 GCA_021296015.1 Dehalococcoidia bacterium
TTGCCTTTTTCCCGAACAAAGAACCCAATGGCGACGCCGGTTTGTATCCCGAAGACGTTGTGCATGGTGCCGGAGATTTTCCGGTTGCGTCGCACATCCGAGCCAAGATCAAGTATATACAGGTCACTGAACTCTTTGGCGGCAACCTCCCTGAAACCGTCATCCTGCCTTGTATCCAGATAAGCGCGGTTGGTGATGAAAGCAATAATCCCGTCGTCGGCCAGCCGGTCCGAGGACCACCGGATGAACCGTTTGTACATATCGTATTGTTTGGTCTTCTGGGCGGTGCTGGCAGCGATATAGGTATCTCTGATGCGGCGGTCTATCTCTGGGTACTCGCGATTCTTGTTGTTGTCGTTTTCGTTCTGCTGATTGGCGTTATACGGCGGGTTGCCGATAATCACGCTGATGGTCTTCTCGTTCTGCTCCTGCACCCGCATCCAGTTCTCCTCAGAAAGCCCACCCAGGTTGAAGGAGCCCTGGCGGGTGACTGCGCCGCCCGTGGCGCCGGACTGCTGCCAGTCCATGTTGTCCAGCGTGTCCACAAAGCAGAGGTTGGGGAACTCCAGGTAGCGGCCCATCCGCTCCTTGTAGGTATATTCGATGTTGAGGTTGGCGATGTAGTAGGGCAGGATGGCGACTTCGTTGGCGTGTATCTCGTTTCGATACTTGTGTTCCAGACGGTCGGCGGGCAGGTGGTCAATCAGGCTGGTGACGAAGGTTCCTGTGCCGGTGGCCGGGTCGAGAATCTGCACGTTGTCGTCGGCGAGGCTGCGCCCGAAGTGCTTTTGCAACAGGTGGTCCGTGCCCCGGATGATGAAGTCCACCACCTCGTTGGGGGTGTAGACCACGCCCAGGCGGTCGGCGGCGGCGGGGTTGTAGGCCTTGTAGAAGTCCTCGTAGACGGCCTTGAGGAACTGCTGCTTCTCGGCGTAGTCGGCAATCTCGTCGGCGGCGCGGCCGATGGCCCCGTAGTAGGCGCGCAGCCGGTCAATGGCTTGGTGGCGCACGTCGCCAGTGAAGAAGGTCTGCTCCAGGGCGGCAAGCTGCCGGGCGACGTTGTTCTCCCGGTGGAACTGGACGTTGGAGAAGATTCTCAGGAATATGTCCTCGGTGAGGATGTGCTGGAGCAGCATCTCCCGCACGTCGGCCTCGGACACGTCGGGGCTGATGCTCTGTCGGCAAAGTTTCAGGAAGCGGGCGACTCCATCCCGGTAGTCGGCGTTGCCATCCTCGGCCTCCGCGATGGCTTGGCGCAGGTTTTCGAGCACGGAGGGCAAGTCGGCTTTGAACTGTTGGCGAGCCTGGCGGAACTCCTCGATCTCCGGTAGCTCGTAGTCCAGAAAGCGGCGTATGAGTCTGTGCAACTCGCCCGGTCGCCCCATGTCCACCCGCATGGCCTCGTTTCCATTCTGGAACAGGACGGCGGTTTGGGAGTTCTCAAAAATGATGTTGTCCCGAGGGTAGCCTTGGTTCAGCTTGCTCTGGATTTTAGCGTCCAGATTGTCGTGCAGATCTTTGGCTTCCCAGTAGCCCCGGGCCATCCGCAGCGAGTCTTTCACCGTGCCGTCGGGCCGGTTGTGCAGCGTAGCGTCCAACTCGTCCACCAACGCCAGCTTTTCCCGGTGCTCCCGGCAATAGGCGTCAAGGCAGTTGGCAAAGGCGCGCCGTATGCTTGACTCGTTGTCCGAGCCGCCGAACTCGATGAGCTGCTGCAAGTGCTCTCGATAAAGTTCTATGTGGGGATATGAAGGCATGTGCTTATGGGAAATGCAAGAGATTTACAGGGACCAGTCGTCGGGCAACTCCGGCGTCGGGAGATGCCTGGTAATCACCTCCACCAGTGCCGCTTGTCCGTCCTCGGTAGCCTTTATAGCCCGCCTGAAGGCGGGGATAAGCTCACCGGGCTGATCCACCCTTTCCGAGTAGGCCCCCAAAGCCCTGGCCACCATACTGAAGTCGCCGCCCAGGGCTGCCATGCTGAGGGGGGCAGCGTTGGGGCGGTCTGCGGTCATCAGAGCACCTCCAGTGCCCCCGTTATTGACCACTATGGTTAGGGTGGCAATCCCCATTCGAGCCGCCGTTTCAATCTCCATTCCCGTCATGCCAAATGAGGCGTCACCAAGAAGATGCACCACCAGATGGTCGGGACGGCCCAGCTTGGCACCGATGGCAGCTCCCATGGACCATCCCATAGCCGCCATCCCGCCCATGCCGATGTAGTTGCGGGGCCGGGTCGTGACCCAGAAGGGGCTCAGATACCCGCGACTGCCCCCGGCGTCATGGACGGCGATGGTCTTATCAGGGTCGGCGACCTGCATGAGGTCATAGATTACTCGATAGCCGTTGATGGGGGTTGTCTCATCGGTGAAAGTCGGCATCCACTCTCCAAGCCATTTGGCCTTGGCCTGTTGAATCTCCGCCACCACCTCCTCTTTAATCCCGCCATTGCCCTGTCCCAGGCGGTCCCGGACCGCATCTATCAGGTCTCGCAATGCTAGCTTGGCGTCCGCCAGTATGGCGACGTCCGCCTGGTATATCTTGTTCAGGTCCGCCGGGTCGGCGTTGACGTGGATGAGCTTGACGTGAGGCGGGATGGGGCGTCCGTCCGTTGCGTTGGGTATCCTGAAGGAGTTGCCGACGGCAAGCACGGCGTCCGCCTTCCGGTTTATATGAATCGCGGCACCCGATGCGAACCTGCTTTTGGGATAGACCCCCAGGCCGAGGGAAAGGGGGTGGTCTTCCGGGAAAATGCCCTTTCCCACCAGGGTGCTTGCGACTGGCATGGAGAGAAGTTCAGCCAGCTCCCTCACTTCTTCTGCTGCGTCGGCCGATAGCGCACCGCCGCCGGCGTTCATAATCGGGAACCTGGCCTGTACCAGGATGTCGGCGGCCATCTCTATATCTTGTCGGTCCGGCGCAGCCCTTCTTCCCGGCCCTACCGGCTGGTATTGGAGACGTTCATCGGGGCCTTCCGCCGACATAACGTCTTGGGGCATCTCCAGGACCACCGGGCCCGGGGAGCCGGTGCGCAAGGCTGTGAACGCACGGCGCATGGTTTCGGGGATTTGCTCGACCCGGTGTATTGTACCCTTCCACTTGACCAGGCTGTCGAATATAGTGGAGGGGACCTCCTGCTGGATTTCCTTGCCCATGCTGCCCAGTGGGTGTTGGCCCATGAGCAGGAGAACGGGAACGTTATCGGCGTAGCAGGCCGCTATACCCGTGAGTGTGTTGGTAGCGCCGGGGCCGGTGCCCGTCATGGCTACCCCCACTTTGCCGGTGGCGCGGGCGTAGCCGTCGGCGATTTCCACCCCCAGTCTTTCGTGGCGCGCCGAAAACACTCGGATAGTTTCAGATGCCCTCAGCGCCGGCCACAGGGGATTAAGGCCCACTCCGGAAAACCCGCTGATGTAGCTAACCCCTTCCTTTTCCAAGGCATGGACGACTGCATCACCCCCACGCATGGCGTACCCCCTTCCCTGGTTCGAGTCACCTCACCTGATGATGGGATTCTACGGCCACGCCCTGCTTGCGTCAAGGGCAGTATATGAGTATAGCCCTACTGGGCCGTGACCCCGCCATCTATCACCAGCTCACTGCCGGTGACGAAGGAAGACTCATCCGAGGCCAGATATAGCGCCCCATAGGCGATGTCTTCGGGTCTTCCTATACGTCCTATGACAGTCCTGCCTATAAAAGCCTCCCGGCGCTCTTCGGTGCCCCACACCTGGTCTCCCATGGGCGTGTCTATGGGACCGGGGTGTATGGAGTTGACCCTTATGCCCTCACTGCCGTACTGGATTGCAGCAGACTTGGTGAACAGCCGCACAGCGCCTTTGGAAGAGCTATAGGCTGTGCTGGTGTTGCTGCCCACCAGTCCTGCCGTGGAGGATACGTTGATTATAGACCCTCCTCCGGCCTTTCTCATCTCAGGAATTGCGAGCTTCGTCCCAAGGAAGACGCCCTTTGCATTGACATCCAATACCGCATCCCAATGGTCGGAGCTAGTCTCCTCCACGTTGCCGCCTCGCCAGATTGCCGCATTGTTGACCAGCACGTCGAGCTTGCCGAACCTTGAGACCGCCGTCTCGATAGCGCCTTGCCAGTCCGATTCACTGGTCACGTCCAGACGTACGTAGACGGCATCGCCTCCAGCCTCGGATATTTCCGCCGCCACTCTGGTCCCCTCGGTGTCGAGAACATCGCCAATGACTACCTTGGCCCCCTCGCTGGCGAACAGCCTGGCTTCGGCTGCACCCTGGCCCCTGGCCCCACCGGTGATAATCGCCACCTTACCTTCCATTCTCATACATCGCCCCCTGGTTCTAAATTAAACGTTTCCAGCCCATGAAAGGCCGCTAGTGTACCGCTTCCTTGAACCGGCGGATGGCCTCTACGTGCTCCTGTGGGAATTTTAACCCACCCCTTCTGGTTTCCACGGATAGGTGGGTAGCGCCCATCTCCTCCCAGGCTTTCGCTTCCCTTGCCCATTCCTCCTGCCCCTTTCCGGCCACTCCGATGCGGCAGTCCATGCCAATGGACGACGGG
The DNA here is from genome assembly GCA_021296015.1 of Dehalococcoidia bacterium. GTDB lineage: Bacteria > Chloroflexota > Dehalococcoidia > Lucifugimonadales > JAGWBF01 > JAGWBG01. Next base: position 4,552 of record JAGWBG010000087.1, read on the forward strand.
TCACGGCCGGCCTCTCTGGCGTAGGCGTGCAAGCGAGCGATGGCCTCATGCCCGGCCTCGTCGGGCGTGAGCCTTGGGTAGGCGAACCAACCGTCAGCAAGACGCGCGATTCTCCTGAGCACGCGTTCGGGAGGGGCATAGCTCTGACTGCTGCCGGTCCCTATCCATATAGGAATTGGGCGCTGGAGGGGCATTGGGTTCAAGCCGGCATGAGTGATTTGGTGCCAGCGGCCCTGGAAACTGACCACGTCTTGGGTCCATAGAGCGCGAAGGACTTCAATCTGCTCCTCGCATCGTATTCCCCTGGTATGGAAGTCCTGTCCGAGGGCTTCATACTCCACCGGATTCCAACCCACACCTATCCCCAGTCTCAGCCTGCCTCCGCTAAGGACATCCACCTCTGCGGCCTGTTTCGCGACCAGGGCCGTTTGTCTTTGGGGAAGAATCAATATCCCCGTCACCAGTTCCAGGCCTCGTGTGATTCCGGCCATGTAGGCCATGAGGGTGAAAGGTTCGTGGACCAAGCTGCGGTGGGTATAGATAGGGGCTACGTCGTCAATCCAGCGGTGGAACTGGGAGTCTCCACCCAGAACATGGTCGGCAATGAAGACGTGGTCGTAACCCAGGTCCTCCACAGCCTGGATGTATTCGCGGACCGCTCCTGAATCGGCCGTTACCTCGGCTTGCGGGAAAACTACCCCTACCCGCATGGAAACCCTCCTGAGAGCATATAATCCTGTGTCGAAGGAAGTATCCTATCAATCGGGATTACAGTCAATATATTATGGGTAGCCTCAATCCCCGGGAGGGGGATGCTCTGAGGCATGAAACTTGCCAAATCTTGTGCTGGTACTGTTCGAGTTGATGTTAATCGGATATGATATGTTGTTGTAGCTTTAGAATCACGAGAACGGCCACAGGAGGGGGTAAAATTGCCAAACGACGTAACCGGAAGCGGGCGACCTGCTACTATGCACGCAGACGTATCGTCCAATGGGTCCAACGAGAAGAAGGATGCTCTACCGGGTCTAGTTAACGAGGTCGGCAGTGCCGAAAGTCTGGAGTCCCTCCAAAACATAAATATCGGGACACAGTCCATAGATAGCTATAGGCCCATAGTAGGTGAGGAGAAGATTGGGGAGCTGGAGTCTCTGGCATCCGGTCTAAAGGGTGCCAGAGTGCTTCACGTTAACTCTACGGCCTATGGAGGAGGAGTCGCCGAGATTCTACGTTCTCACATACCCCTTCTTCGCGGCCTTGGCTATGACGCCGAGTGGGTGGTAATCCGAGGTGACGACCCCTTCATCAACGTCACCAAGGGGTTTCATAACGCCCTTCAGGGAGGGCAGTATAACTTGAGGGCCAAGGCCAAGGAGATATATCTGGCAAATAACTTCCGTAACGCCCAGGCGCTCAACAGCGAAGACTACGACTACATAGTCGTCCACGACCCCCAACCCGCAGCAATACGAACGCTGTGCGGCACAGACAAGGCCAAATGGGTCTGGCGCTGCCATATAGACACTTCAAACCCTAACCCCAAGGTATGGAATTTCCTGAAACCCTACGTCGAAGCCTACGACGCTACAGTGTATACGATGGACCAGTATGTGTCCCCTGACTTGCCTAAGGAGAAGGTCTTTCTCATACCACCTGCTATAGACCCCCTGAGTCCCAAGAATATCCCGCTGTCCAGAGAGCTTTGCGAGAGAATCATTACCTGGGTGGGGATAGACATCAATCGCCCGCTAATCACCCAGGTATCCCGCTTCGACCCCTGGAAAGACCCGCTGGGACTAATTGAGGTCTATCGAATAGTCAGGAAACACGTCCCCGGTCTCCAGCTAGCT
>JAGWBG010000088.1 GCA_021296015.1 Dehalococcoidia bacterium
AACCCAAGTTCAAAGACCGGTGCCCTCAGCTTGTAACTGTCGAGGGCGAGGGCCAGATATGGGTCTGTGACAACAGGCGTGGGAACAGCCCCTCCCAGGGGTCACAGGTGGGATTGAGGTTCGAGGAGCCTGAGAAGCTGCACAGGCTGGACAACTTTGAAGATGTCCGGCCCGGTGGTTACATCCCCTCCGAACACCTGAAGGACATGGACGCCGACGGCGTTGACGTGAGCATAGTCTACCCTTCATGCGGCCTCCGGCTGTTCGGAACCGTACCGGACAGCGATCTCCTGACGGCCATCTTTAGGGCGTACAATGACCACGTCAGCGAGTTTTGCAGCGAAGACCGCAGGCGGCTCGGTGGCATCGCAATGGTGAACGTTGACGATGTGCAGGTGGGTGTGAAGGAGCTTGAGCGCGCCAAGAAACTGGGCTTTCTCGGTGCTATGATTACAGTTTACCCTCCCGAGGGTCACAGGTATGATTCGGAAGAGTACGAGCCTTTCTGGTCGGCAGCCGAGGACTTGGAGATGCCTCTCAGCTTCCACGCTGCCACAAACCGCTACGGCTCGGGAGAAGGCTTCCACCTCTCGGAACAGGGCAGGTTTGCCCACCGATTACGGTGTGCGGATGTCTCTCGCCGATATGATTATCGGCGGAGTATTTGAGCGCTTTCCAAAGCTGCAGGTAGGAGCAGTGGAACACGAGTTGTCCTGGATTCCCCACTTCCTTGACCGCATGGACTACAACTACAACCAGCGGTCCGTCGGAGTACAGGGATACCGGTTCAAGGATGACATGCTTCCCAGTGACTTCTTCCGCCGCAACGTGTTCGTTGGCTTCCAGGAAGACGCCTTGGGCATCCAGCTTAGGGACCTCATAGGTGTGGAAACCCTCCAGTGGGGCTCAGACTACCCCCACCAGGAATCCACTTTCCCCAGGAGTCAGGAGATTCTTGAGGAGATTCTGGCCGACTGCACCGAGGAAGAGAAGGCGATGATTGCCGGTGGGAACGCTGCCAGGGTGTACAAGATTTAAGCACCCTCCAGTATAAAGATAACGCAGTGTTCAGAATACATTTGACACAGAGTCACAGAGACCTAGCAAGTCCTCTGTGGCTCTCTGTATCTGCGCTAACATTCAGCTCAATATAATAACTAGACCGACAGAGCAGGAGGTATACCATGCCAGGATATAGAATCATATCATCGGATAACCACGTCTTTGAGCCTCCGGACCTGTGGAGCAGCAGGATAGACTCCAAATTCAAGGACAGAGCGCCGGTGATTCGCCGCGACGAAGATGGCAACGACTATTGGTACGTAGATAACAAAAAGGTGACTGGGACTCCCTTCGGGTTCGGGGGTGCCCAGGTGGGCCGGAGATTTGACGCTCCCCAGGAGATGACTTCAGGGGACGTATTCGAGAACGTCCGTCCCGGAGGCTATATCCCGGAGGAGCAAATCAAGGATATGGATACTGACGGCGTGGACGTGAGCATACTTTACCCCACCGTTGGTCTTCAGCTGTTCAAGCAGCCGGATAGCCAGCTTCTGTCCGGCATCTTCAGCGCGTACAATGACTGGCTTGCCGACTTCTGTAACGCAAATCCCAAGCGGCTGGCCGGAATTGCCATGATTAACCTGGACGACGTAGCCGAGGGCGTCAAGGAACTGGAGCGCTCACATAAGAAGGGCCTCATCGGAGCCATGATTACAGTGTACCCACCCATTGGCAGAAGGTACGACTCTCCTGAATACGAGTCCCTCTGGGCAGCAGCCCAGGACCTGGGGATGCCCCTTGGCCTCCACGCCGCCACAAACCGGTTCGGCTCCGGGGAAGGCGACAACTCAGAAACCGGCAGGATGGCCATCACCATTAACTTTGACCACTACGTGCGAATGTCCCTTACCGACATGATATTCAGCGGTGTGTTCGAGCGCTATCCCAAGCTCCAGGCCGGAGCGGTGGAGCACGAGGTGTCTTGGGCCGCCCACTTCATTGACCGTATGGACTACAACTACAACCAGAGAGCGCCGGGCGTGCAGGGAGTACGGTTCAAGAACGATATGCTTCCCAGCGACTTCTTCCGCAGCAATATATTCATCGGCTTCCAGGAGGATGCCCTAGGTATACAGATGAGGGGTATCATCGGTGCGGAGAACCTCCAGTGGGGGTCCGACTATCCCCACCAGGAGTCCACCTTCCCCAGAAGCCAGGAGATCCTTGAGGAGATTCTGGCGGACTGCACCGAGGAAGAGAAGGCGATGATTGCCGGCGGAAACGCCGCCAGAGTGTATAACCTCTAAGAGTGACTCAGACTCACATCACCTTTGCTAAGGAGGCTCTCCCTTGAGAGCCTCCCTTTAGTCACGGCTTAGAGTATGAGGTGGTTTGATGCTACAAAAGGCGTTGGACCTTACTGATAGGGTTCTGAGTGTCCGGGACACTCTCACTCTCAACGATAGCGATCTGGCGGATGAGTGGCATCGGGTCGCGCTTCTACACCTAGACCGGTCTTTCGTTGCGTTGGAGGCGGTGAGGCTCGTTTCAGCTAATGGATTGCTCGAACCGGCATTGGTGTTGACTCGGCACTTATTTGAACTCGCTGTGAATGTAAGATATCTTGCGAACGACCCGATGGTCATGGTGCCCCTTTACCTAAAACATAGCAAAATTCCTTTGACTCCTGAGGAGCGAGACAAGACGGCACAAGAACTGGAATACTTATGGAAAAAATGGGAAGAAGGAGACTACGCCGGCGTTTCAAAATCATTGCTCCCTAACAAGCCATGGAAACCGTTAAAGGAGATGTGCAAGGACCTCAATTGTTTGAACCACTACTGGACGATGTATAGGGCCTCTTCGGAAGTCGCTCACGGCGGAGCCTACGAGATAGACTCAACAATGCTGGAACTGATCGGCTACCAGCAGAGGCCAGATTGGGAATTGCCAAAGGACTTGCTGAGCGCATTAACCTACTTTGGCTGGGTCGCAGAGATCAGTCGCAAAGTGTTCCCTTCCCTAGAGTCTAGAATTCAGATTAGCTCCGCTTGGGGCGACGAAATCGACGCATTAAAGCAGCAAATAAAGGGACATGCTATGGGACATGCTAGGAGTGTCCATGGCAGCTCAGATGCTCGCTAAAGTTATAGGGTACTTACTCGTGGGCCTCATGGCAGTTGTCGTTATGGCGGGATGTGGACTTGGCGAGCCTGAGAATACCCCAACACCTCAGCCAGATAGAGGGACATTGGCGGAAGGGGAGGCTATTGCAATTGTCTAAACCCACCTTGCTTCTCGCTATAGTGGCGAGAAGACATGCCTGGAGATTTATTCCAGGACTGCTGGAAGCTGGACCGGGAAATATCTAGGCAACGGGGTCTGGTCCGTGACTAACAATGGGGTTCCACGTGGGTATTGGGAACTCTTTGAGAGGTCCGGGGCTGTAAGCGAGGACCAGACGTCTAGCATTCTTCACCCGGGATGCTAAAGACATCGGTGACAGGTCAGCCCCCGTTGTCACCCCTCCTTTATCCTCGGTATGGCCGGAAGAAGGCGCGCAGGTCTTCAGCCAGCAGATCCGGCACCTCCATAGCGGCGAAGTGACCTCCTTTGGGCATCACCGTCCAGCGCGCTATGTCGTAGCTGCGCTCGGCCCACTCCCGTGGAGGACGGCTTATCTCCTTGGGAAAGGCGGCAAAAGCGCAGGGGACCTGGTTCCGCTCTCCCCTTGCCGGGACCCAGGGATTGTGGTGAGTCTCGTAATAGAGGCGGTCGGCAGAGTTGATACTCTGGGTCACCCAGTAGATAGTAACGTTGGTTAGAAGCTCATCCTTGGTATAGACACTCTCTACGTCACCGTTGCAGTCGCTCCAGGTGCGCCATTTCTCCACGATCCACGCTGCCAGACCCGCCGGGGAGTCGTTCAGCCCATACCCAAGGGTCTGGGGCTTGGTCCTCTGGATGTGCATGTACCCCTGTTCAGCCTGCCACCAATGATCACGCTCCTGGAGGAACACCTTCTCCGCCTCGGTCAGCTCGGGTTCCCCCGATCCGGGAACCGGGGCAGCTCCACCCAGCATAGTCACGTGAAAACCGACCACATTCTGCGGGTAGGCATATCCGAGACGCGTAGTCACGCCGGCTCCCCAGTCGCCTCCCTGGGCGGCGAAACGCTCATAGCCCAGCCCCTCGGTCATCAGCTTGGCCCATAAGTCCGAGATTCGCCAACTGGCCATTCCCCGCTCCTTCGGCGGGTCTGAAAAGCCGTAGCCGGGCATAGAGGGAACCACAACATCGAAAGAGTCCGCCGGATCGCCCCCATGGCTGGCCGGGTCAGTGAGCATCGGTATAATCTTTAGCATCTCGAAGAAGGAGCCAGGCCATCCGTGAGTGATGATGATGGGCAATGGGTTAGGCCCCTTGCCGCGCTCGTGAATGAAGTGGATACCCAGTCCGTCTACGGCGGTGCGGTACTGATTGAACTCATTGATGGCTCTCTCCTGGGCCCGCCAGTCAAAACTATCACGCCAGTACTCCACAAGTTCCTTTATATAGGCCAGGTTTGAGCCGTAGTCCCAGCCTGAGCCTGGAATCTCATCGGGCCAACGGGTACGGGCCAGACGCTTTCGCAAGTCTTCAAGGACATCGTCCGCGACGTGTATCCGGAAGGGTTGTATATCCATCCTGGTGTCCTCCTGAAGCGGTCTGCTTTTCGTAGGCTAGGTAATAGTTTAGCAGAGAACGGCTCAAGGGAACACTACATCAGCACAATGCCGCCGGGAATGGCTTGATACTCAGTGAATTTTGCAATCTACAGCCGTGTTGTCCATCGTATCTAACATCTATAATGGCATGGTGTAAATTTATATGGCCGTGGGAACGTTTAATACGTGAGGAGAAGGACGCATGAAGGGTAGGATGGGACTCACTGCAATGTTGGGAATCGTTGCCTTGCTTGTCATGGGAATAGCCTGTGCCAACGGCGATGCCACGACGAGCCCCGACTCAAGTTCCGAGCAGATGATGGAGCAGGCGGCAGGCGGGGCTGCGGCTTCCACTGCATCGCAGGCATCAGGTCCCGCTTCGGGAATATGGGTCACGGGCCAGGCTAGCGTTAACGTCGAGCCGGACCTTGTCCTATTGACGATAGGAGTGGAGACGATGGCAGAGACAGTGGCGGAGGCACGTGCCGAGGCTGCCAGCAGCATGGACGCAATTATACAGTCCGTCAAGGCTCACGGCCTGGAAGACTCGGACGTGCAGACCCGGTCGTTTAACATCTGGCCCCAGTATGAGTACCCGGAGGAGATGAGCGGGGATGTGAGAACGAGGAGGCAGGTGCTCATTGGTTACACGGTGAGTAACACTGCCATCGCCAAGATACGGGACGTGGACGCCGTCGGGACGATTATTGACGATGTGGCCGAAGCCGGCGGCGATGCGACGAGAATCAACGGCATCAGCTTCAACGTTGAGGACCCGAAGCCGTTCATGGCCCAACTTCGCGAGGACGCTGTGCAGGATGCCACCGCGAAGGCCGAGCATCTGGCAAGCCTCGCTGACGTGAACCTTGGCGACCTGGTCTTCATTAGCGAGGTGGGTGCGAGCACACCGGTAGCACGGGGCTTCGCGGAGGAGGCTTTTATGGCAATGGCGACATCCTCATCGCCTACTCTCATCAGTGGAGGCGAGTTACAGCTAAATATGAACGTGCAGGTGGTCTTCTCAATCGGTAGCTCAAACGGTAGCTAAAGGTCATTTCCTCAAATCAAGATCTTCCGCGCTGAGACGGGCCTTGATGCTATAGGTTCTTCGAAGTATATAATGGCTGCCGGCATTGACTGGCTTGGCTAGAGAAAGTCTGTTAAGGACGCAACCGTTGGTGTTCATTCGGCGTGTAGGTAGTGTATTTGGAGGGCATCAGATAGGCATCGAGACCGAGTTGGTGCAGCACGACGCCGGCGTCTTCTTCGGCAGCGACCCCGTGGGGGCGTCGTATCGCAGGTTCTTTGCCGACGTGCAGATGTACGCTTCCGTCACAGGCATAGACCCACAGCAGTCCTTATCTGATCTCCTCTGAAAACACATCCCGACCAGGGAAAACAACTGGGCCTTTGGGAACGTTTCCCGTGCGTGCAACCAGGAGTACGACAAGCTCTACGCCCAGTTGGAGCAGACTAGAATCGGCCCGGAGCGAGAGGGGCTGGTAAAACAACTTAACGACATCTACATGCAGAGCTATTACCAAATTCCCTTGGTGGAACGGGGAACCGTTTCCGCCCACGCAAACACCCTGCAGGGAGTCCGGATAAATGGCTGGGACAGCGAGATGTGGAACATCGCAGAGTGGCGGCGCTGAGGCTTACGCCATTGCTCTGACCGCGCTTTGCTGGGAAGAGGCTGCAAAACTAATCAGTGCAAGGGGAGGAAATGACTAGCTCAATCAATACCGGCGAAAACACCGTCGGCAAAAATGCCGTTGGCCTTGTTGCCGTGGGCGGTGTAAACGCCATTGGTGTTATAGCAATCGGCGGGAAGAGCAGCAGAAGTATTTTCCCCATGTCGTAACGGATGAAGGGAATGCTCGACCATAGAGAGCGGGCAGACCGAGGGTCCCGGCCCACCTACCGGACCTGCCCCCCGGAAATCCGATCACAACTCTGGTGCAGTATTGATTGATAACATCTGGAACCTTAAAGTATAATGGAGTCCACTAGTTCGTCGGCTCTTTATGATCCCCTTTGAAAGAACTCCCATACGGCATTTGACCTTCAGGGCTACTGAGGTGAGCTATAGGCGTCTTTTCCGCACTTGGAAGAACATTAACCGGTTGGTACGTCATAGCGGCGGTTATGGCCGGGCTGGGCGTGGCAGCAGGTGCGTTGATATTCATCTACGCCTTCCCGGGAAAACCCAAGATTGGCATAATTGATATACCTTTCACTGTCCTGACCGAGGACTCAGCCTACGTAATTG